>NZ_JBEOVG010000039.1:0-78009 GCF_040295345.1 Actinosynnema sp. NPDC002837 | reverse complement strand
TCGGGGCTGCCGGGGTCGCGTCCGGGGCGGCTGGTCGGGGTGGGCACGTCGGTCGGGTCGCCCCGGCCGGGCCGTGACGCCGAGGAGGTCGTCGGGTCGGTGGTGGTGCCGGAGGTGGTGGTGCTGTCGCCCGGACGGTTGGCCGGCGGTGTGCCGGTGCCGTCGCCATTGCCGGTCCCCGTGCCATTGCCGGTCCCCGTGCCGTTACCGGTCCCCGTGCCGTTACCGGAGGTGTCCGAAGTGGACGAGTCGCCGTTGCCGGAGGAGCTGTTGCCGGAGCTGTTGGTGCCGGAGGGGCTGCCGGAGGGGGTGTCGATGTCGGCCTTGCCGGTTTGCAGGAAGCCACCCGGCTTGATGTTGCCGGGGCTGAGCACGTCCAGGCCGGTGACCTTGCCGGCGAGTTTGCCGACTACCTTCATGATCTTCTCGAAGACCTCGACCAGACGCTTGAGCATCGGGGAGACCTTCTTGATGGTGTTGAGCAGGTCCTGGATGATCTTGGCGATCTTCGCGGCCCACTTCGAGATCGCGGTCACGGCCTGCGCCACGATCACCGGCGTGCCGAACCCCAGCGAGAACACCGCTTCCAACACCCACGCGATGAGCTTGCCCACCAGGTCGGCGATCAGGTCGCGCACCATCTCCCGCACGAACCCCACGACCATGCCCATCAGGCCCACGACCGTGCCCACCGTGCCCGCCGCCGACGCCGCACCCGTCAGCGCGTCACCGTGCACCGCCGAATTGGCCAGGTAGGTCTCCGCCGCCGACCCGGTCCACCCCTCGGTGCCCCGCTGCACCCCGGACGCGTACTCCTCGGCGATCTTCCCGAGCTCCTCGGCGACGTTGTTCCACGTCGTGGAGTACGACTCGATCACCGGCGGGTTCCCGGCCAGCCAGTCCAGCATCTCCTTGAGCGGCTGCATGTGCTCCATCAGGAACGACGCCGCCGAGGACAGCAACGTGCCGAACGGGTCGATCGCCATCGCCGCCGCGTCCGCGGCCAACCCGACCATGCCCAGGCCGGCCTCGACCCAGTTGCCGTCCTTGATCCCGTTGAACGTGTCCATCGCCGACTCCGCGATGGAAATACCGGTCGCCCACCCGTTGTCACCGGTACCCGCGTTGAAGAACGAACCCGACTCCGCCGGCGGCGCCTCGACTAAGGGGTTCTCGCCCGCCATCAGTCACCGGCCTTGAAGCTGTCCCGGATCGCCTCTTCCATCTCCCGGTACTGGTTGACGGTGTCCTTGACCGCCTTGCCGGCGGCGTCCATCGCCTCCACGACACCCTGGAGGGCGTCCAGCCCGTACTGCTCGACGGGGTCGAGCATCATCCGGAACGGCTGGCAGATGATGCCGTAGGCGTCGGTCGGCATGCTCACGGTCTTCGCCGCGTCCACCGCGCCCTGCAGCCGCGCGCCCAGGTCGTCCAGCTGCTTGCTGTGCGCCTCGAGCGTTTCCGCGACGATCTCGAAACCGGCCATGTGATCCCCCTGGAAGGCTGGTCAGGAAAGGAAGGACTGTCCGCCGAAGTCGTCGTCCTCGTCCGGACGGCGCGCGGGCCTGCGCGCGGGCGGCGGGGTGGGCGGTGGCGTGGCCGGCGGTCCGGGACGCGTGGCGGGCGGCGGGGGCGTGTCGTCGTCCTCGATCCCGAAGCGCATCTCACGGCCCACCGGCGGCGGCCCGGGCTCTTCGTGCGGCGGGGTGGGGAAGTTGCGCTTGGCCTCGTTGAACAGCACGTTGGCCGTCTCGTCCTGCGTGCCGATGGTCTCGGCCATGGCCTGCTGGAGCAGTTCCGGGATGCGCGCCTGCGCGCGTTGCAACGTCCTCATCACCTCGGCCGACACCTCGGCCATCCGCTTGTCCCGCGCGGACTCGGCGATCTCCAGGTGGGTCAGGATGCCGTTCGAGCCGATGGTGAGCTTGACCGAGCCGTCGCGCGAGGCCTCGGAGATGGTCATGCCCTGCACGCGGGCGGCCATCTCCTGGTAGCGCTCGGCCTTCTGCTCGATGCTCTGCTGCCACTGGCTGAGCATCCGCTCGGACGCGCCGATGTCCTCGGGCACGACGGCTCTCCCCCTCGAAGATGACGTGCGGTTGGTCCACTCAGGATGACGCAATGGTGAACGGCCCGGTTCCGCCCCCGGGTCAAATGCTCCGAACGGAGCAGGGGGCGCAACCGGGCCGTGCCGGCACTAGTTCACGCCGAGCAGGTCCACCACGAAGATCAGCGTCTCGCCGGGCTTGATCACGCCGCCCGCGCCGCGGTCGCCGTAGCCCAGGTGCGCCGGGATGACCAGCTTGCGCCGGCCGCCGACCTTCATGCCCGCGACACCGCGGTCCCAGCCGGCGATGACGCGACCCCCGCCCAGCGGGAAGCTGAACGCCTCGCCGCGGTCCCAGGAGGCGTCGAACTGCTCGCCGGTCGAGTGCGACACACCGACGTAGTGCACGTGCACGAGCTGACCGGGGGCCGCCTCGGGCCCGTCGCCGACGGTGATGTCCTCGATCACCAGGTCGGCGGGCGGGGCGCCCTCGTACGGCTCGACCTCGGGCTTGCTCGGGGCCATTTGACTCTCCTGTGGTCGCTCCGCCCCCGGACGCGAGGGCGTTGGGCAATCGGTCCTGCCCTACTCAATCATGTCGCCCCGGGTGCGGCCGATCGGCCTACGCCCGGACCGTGACCGCCGCCGCGCAACCTTTTGCCCCGTCCGTCCCGTCCTGGGTGCATGAGGCGACGGTCCTGGGGTACGCGTGCGGCGCTGTTCGGCGGCGCGGCACTGGTGGTGGGGGTGAGCGCGGCCTCCGCCGTGCCCACCGAGGCGGAGGACTGGCGGATCGTGCCGCCGATCGAAGCCGTGCCGGTGGAGCTGGTGGCGTTCGACACGTGCGACACCGCGCTGGCCGAGCTGCGCGAGGCGATCTCGCCGCACGTCGGCGCGCACGGGGTGGGCGGCCGCACGTTCCTGGCCAAGACCGACGGCGACGTCGCGATGGAGAGCCAGGCGGACTCCCGTGCAGGCAGCCCGCCCCGTGACGCCGCCGCCGTGCCCGAGCACTCCAAGACGAACGCGCACGAGGCGGGCGTCGACGAGCCGGACCTGGTCAAGACCGACGGCAAGCGGGTCGTGACGGTGGCCGACGGCAAGCTGCGGGTGCTGGACGTGGCCACCCGGCAGCTCACCGGCACGCTCGACGTGCCGGGCGGCCACGCCTCCCAACTGCTGCTGCACGAGGACCGCGCGTTCCTCATCGGCGCCGGGCACGGCATCGCGGGCCGCGGGATCGAGTTCGACGGCCCGACGGAGGTGTACGCCGAGGACTCGTCGGTGACGTTGGTCGACCTGTCCGCCGCGCCGCGCGTGCTGGGCACGCTCACCGTGGACGGCCGGTACGTCGACGCGCGCCAGGTCGGCGGCGTGGTGCGGGTGGTCGTGCACTCGGGGCCGCGGCTGCCCTGGGTGTACCCGACGAACGACCGCAGCGAGGCGGAGTCCCTGATCGCGAACCGGGAACTCGTCGCCACCGCGCCGATCGAGTCGTGGCTGCCGCGCTACGAGCTGTCCGACGCGGACGGCTCGCGCTCGGAGGGCACGCTGGTCGCGTGCGACCGGGTCAGCCACCCCGAGCAGCACTCGGCCACGTCGATGCTGTCCGTGCTGACGTTCGACTTCCCGGGCGAGCTGGGCAACGGCGACGCGGTGACGATCATGGCCGACGGCGACACCGTGTACGGCACGGGCACGTCGCTGTACGTGGCCGACGACCACCACCTGCGGCCGATGACGCGCTTCGCGCCGACCACGCCCGCGACCACGGCGATCCACCAGTTCGACGTGTCGCAGCCGGGCCCGCCGAAGCACGTCGCGTCCGGGCGGGTCGCGGGCACGCTGCTCAACCAGTACTCGCTGTCCGAGCACCAGGGTCACCTCCGGGTGGCGACGACCTCCGGTGACGCGCCGGGCATCCCCGAGCAGGCGCCCGCCACGCAGAGCGCGGTCACCGTGCTCAAGCGGGACGGCGCGACGCTCGTGGAGGTCGGCAAGGTCGACGGGCTCGGCGTCGGCGAGCGGATCTACAGCGTCCGGTTCGCCGGGCCGGTCGGGTACGTGGTGACGTTCCGGCAGGTCGACCCGCTCTACACGCTGGACCTGTCCGACCCGGCGGCGCCGCGCAAGGTCGGCGAGCTGAAGATCACCGGCTACTCGGCGTACCTGCACCCCGCCGGTGACGGGAAGCTGATCGGCGTCGGCCAGGAGGCCACGGCGCAGGGCCGCGTCACCGGCACGCAGGTGTCGCTGTTCGACGTGTCGAACCCGGCCGCGCCGGCCAAGCTCGCGGGCCACCACCTGCCCGGCGCGAGCTCGGAGGTCGAGTTCGACCCGCACGCGTTCCTGTACTGGCCGGCCCGCGACCTGGTGGTGCTGCCGGTGTTCGGGTCGGGCGCGAGCGGGTCGGCGGCGGGCGGCCTGCTGGTGCTGCGGCTCGGTGACGGCGCGTTCTCCGCGCTGGGCACGGTCCGGCACGAGCAGTCGACCTACGACCCGGGCATCCGCCGGGCGCTGGTGATCGGCGACGACCTGTGGACGGTGTCCGCCGTGGGCGTGGGCGTGGACCGGATCGACGGGTTGGCGCGGCAGGCGTGGGTGCCGTTCACCTGATCTGGTCGTGGAGCAGGCGGTGCGCGAGGACCGTGCCGCCTGCCATCGCCGCCGGCAGCACCACCAGCGCCGCCAACGGGATCAGGCACAGCAGGTAGGTCGGCACGGCGAAGCCGAGCGTGACGGCGCGCCGCTTGCGCAGCGTCCGCCGGCGCACGTCGAGCTTGAGGCCGCGCCGGGTGAACGGGATGCCGGTCAGCTCGATCGCCAGCAGCGACGCGTTGACGAGCACCGCGACCACCGGCACCACCGTCTGCCCGACGACCGGGATGAACCCGGCGGCGAACAGCGGGATGGCCAGCAGGATCGCGATGCCGACGAGCACGATCGCGTCCCGCACGCCGACCGCCGCCGACCGCAGCCAGGTCACCTGCTCCGCCTCGGGCACGCCGCCGAGGTGCGTGTCCTCGACGGTCTCCGCGATGTGCTCGTAGAACGGTCCGCCGATGATCAGCGTGATCGCGGTGAACAGCAGCAGTCCGATCGCGACGAACGCGCCGATGATCGAGAACCCGGCGGCGAACCGGGTGGCCGCGCGCAGGCCCTCGTTCCAGTCGTCGGCGAACGGCGTGACCCAGGCGGCGATCTCGTCGATCCACACCGCGAGCCCGACCAGGCCGCCGACCAGCAGCACGGTCGTGATCAACGCCGGGACGGCGCCGATGAGCAGCAGTTTCGGCGAGCGGAACACCAGCGAGAAGCCCTGGCCGAGCAGTCCGACACCGGTCGAGAAGTCCCGCAGCACCCTGATCACCGGCGGAGCATATCCACCGTGGGGCCCGTGAAGTCGAAAAACGGTGGTCGCGCCGTTCTGGGAGCGGTGCCAGACTGAGGGTCTCTGGGGAGAGGACGTTTCGTCATGGCACTGGATCACACCGAGCCCGTCCTGCTCGTGCGCAAGCGCGCGGACCTCGTCGGCGAGTGGGAGCGGAGCTGCCACCTGGCGCCGCTGCCCGACGACGGCACGCGGTCGACCCTGCTGACCCTCTGCGGGGAACAGCTCGACCTGGACATGGCCGAGCTGCTGCCGGAACCGGAGGGAATGCCCTGCGTGGCGTGCCTGCTCACGGCGCCGCCACCGCACCGCTGAACCGTCGTCGTCGGGCCGCCGTCGTCGTCAGCCGACGTGGCGGGAGAGGGCGTGGAGGTCCTTGCGGAGGTTGGCGCGGACGAACCGCGCCACGAGCGGGCCGACCAGCCGGTAGTGCCGGCCCGCGTCACCGCGGACGCGGATGGACGCCATCGTCGCGCCCGCGTGGGCGGTGTCGAACCGGTAGGTGACGTGCATCGGGAACGGCCCGGCGACCGACTTCATCTCCAGCAGCGTCGGCGGCTCGTGCGCCACCACCCGCAGCACGTAGTCGATGCGCCTGCCGAGGAAGTGCGCGGTGCGCGTGACCTCCGCGCCGACGCCGAACCCGCCGCCGGGCGCGGGCGCGCTCAGCTCGGCGCGCTTGATGCCGCGCGTCCACTCGTGGTCGTGCCGCCAGTCCATCGCGTACCGCGCCACGACCTCGGGCGGCTGGTTGATCAATCGGCGCGCGGACACGTCCACGCGCCGATTGTCCATCCGGGACGGCCCCCGCACCCGGCGAGGGCCGTGCTCTCCTAGCGACGGCGGCGGAAGCTCAACGCCCGCGCGCCGGCGCCGACGCCGGCCAGGTGCAACGCCACGCACAGCAGGCCCGCCACGAGCAGCGTGCCGCCGTCCAGGACCGAGCCGAGCGAGGCGTTCGCGAGGTCCAGCAGGAGGGCGAGGCCGAAGATGACCGCGGCGATGATCGCTAACACGGGAAACCTCCCTGGTGAGGTGGGTGACCACCAGTTACCCCGCGGCGGGGTCCGCCAAGCGCGCGTTCGGCCGCACTTCGCGGTCCGGACAGGTCAACGGCACGGCGGCAGCCGAGCGTGATCAGTTCGTCACGAATCCTTGGCCAGCCGCGGCACGCCGTCGCCCGACGCCGCCCAGGCGACCAGGCCCGCCACGTCCACCCCGTGCGGCGGGTCGTCGCGGTAGGGGATGATGTTGCGCGCGCCGCGGCTCAGCAGCGCCGAAGCGCCCGACGCGTTGCCGCGCGCGGCGTGGGTCATGCCCACGGCCAGTTGCGCCAAGCCGCGCCACAGCTCCCGCTCGGGCTCGGGCGCGGCCTTCCACGCGTCCTCCAGCACTTCGTGCGCGTGGAACGGCCGGCCGAGGTCGAGCAGGCGCTGTGCTTCGACGAGCGACTCCTCGGGCGTGCGCGGCACGCCTTCGGGCTGGCGCTCGACGCCCGGCAGCCCGTAGGGCAGCGGGCGGCCGAGCCCGTCGCGCGGGCGCGCGTTGCGGGCCCGGCCCTGCTCGTCGCGGTCGCGTGGGCTGGTCGGCACGTGGTGATCGTGTCACGAACCCCGTCACCGCGAAACGGCGCGGTTCAGCTCTTGAGCGGCCCGGAGAACCGCAGGTGGTTGCCCGACGGGTCGCGGAACGCGCAGTCGCGCACCCCGTACGCCTGGTCAATCGGCTCCTGCATGACCTCCGCGCCCGCCGCCCGGAGCCGCTCGAACGTGGCGTCGCAGTCGTCGACGCGGAAGATCGCCGCGCCCAGGGAGCCCTTGGCCATCAGCTCCGTCATCGCGGCCGCGTCGTCCGCCGGTCGGCCCATGCGCGGGTCCTCCAGGACGATCTCCACGTCGGGCTGGCCGGCCGGGCCGACCGACAGCCAGCGGAACTGCTCGATCGGCGCGTCGGTGCGCACTTCGAGGCCGATCACGTCGCGGTAGAAGGCGAGCGCCTCTTGCTGGTCGCGGACCTGCAGGAACGTGTGCGAGATCTTCATGCTCATGCGGGGAACCTATCCGCGCTGGTCAGACTCGTGCTTCTCGAGATCTGCTCGGGCGGGTGACCATTTTGGACCAGCACGCGGGCACCGCGGCGACCTCGTCGTGGCGGCGTGCCCGGTAGGCGCTGGGCGTCTCGCCGACCAGCTCGGTGAACCGCGAGCTGAACGAGCCGAGCGACGTGCAGCCGACCTCCATGCACACGTCGGTGACGCTGAGGTCGCCCCGGCGCAGCAGGGCCTTCGCGCGTTCGACGCGCCTGGTCATCAGGTAGTTGTACGGCGTCTCGCCGTAGGCCTGCTTGAACTGCCGGGCGAAGTGGGACGGCGACATCAGCGCGGCGCGCGCCATCGCCGGCACGTCCAGCGGACGGGCGTACTCGCGGTCCATCAGGTCCCGTGCCCGGCGCAGGTGGGCCAGTTCTTCCGGTCGCACGGTGACAGCCTGCCACGGCGATACTGGCGTGGTGTCCGGATCGGACTGGGTCCTGCACGTCGACCTCGACCAGTTCATCGCGGCGGTCGAGGTGGCGCGCCGGCCCGAGTTGCGCGGCAGGCCCGTGGTCGTCGGCGGAGCAGGCGACCCGACGCAGCGCGCCGTCGTGGCCACCGCGTCCTACGAGGCGAGGGAGTTCGGCGTCCACTCGGGGATGCCGTTGCGGCTGGCGAAGAAGCGCTGCCCGGACGCGGTGTTCCTGCCGTCCGACGCGCCCGCGTACGAAGAGGTGTCCGCGCACGTCATGGACGTGCTGCGGGAGCTGCCCGTGGTGGTCGAGGTGCTCGGCTGGGACGAGGCGTTCCTCGGCGCGCGCACCGACGACCCGGAGGCGCTGGCCGACACCGCGCGCCGCGCGGTCAAAGCGGAGACCGGGCTGGAGTGCTCGGTCGGCATCGGCGACAACAAGCTGCGCGCCAAGCTCGCCACCGGGTTCGCCAAGCCCGCCGGGGTGTACCGGCTGACCAGGGACAACTGGGTCGAGGTGATGGCCGGACGGCCGGTGACCGCGTTGTGGGGCATCGGGTCGCGGACCGCGGCCAAGCTCGCCGAGCTGGGCGTCGGCACGGTCGAGGAGTTGGCGCGGACCGAGCCGGAGGTGCTGGCGGCGCGGTTCGGGCCGGCGATGGGGCCGCACTTCCGGCAGCTGGCGCTGGGCGCCGGCGACACGGACGTGACCGCGACGCCGTGGGTGGCCAAGTCGCGCAGCCGGGAGACGACGTTCCAGCGGGACCTGACCGAGCCGGACCGGATCCGGGAGGAGGTCCGGCTGCTCGCGCGGCGGGTGGTCGAGGACGTGCGGGCGGAAGGGCGGCCCGCGGTCCGGGTGGTGGTGAAGGTGCGGTTCGTGCCGTTCTTCACCTACACGCGGGGCGTGTCGCTGGCGGAGCCGACGATGGAACCCGGGCCGATCGAGGACGCGGCCGTGGCGGCGTTGGCAAGATTCGAGGACACACGTGCCGTGCGCCTGCTGGGGGTGCGCGTCGAGTTCGCTGGAGGAGCGCCGTGACGAAGGTCGTGCTGAACGGCTCGGTGTCGCTCGACGGCTACAGCGCCGGGCCCAACGTGGGCGAGGAGCACCCGATGGGCGAGGGCGGCGAGCGGCTGCACGAGTGGATGTTCGCCGAGGGGTCGGACGGTGACGCGCCGTTCGCGGCGACGGTCGGCGCGGTCGTGCTGGGCAGGCGGACGTTCGACCTGGGGCTGGAGTACTGGCAGGACACGCCGTTCCCGGTGCCGAGCTTCGTGCTCACGCACGAGCGGCGCGCGCCGCTGGCGATGAAGTCGGCGGCGTTCACGTTCGTCACCGACGGCCCGGAGAGCGCGATCGCCCAGGCCCGTGCGGCGGCGGGGGACAAGGACGTGCTGGTCATGGCGGCCGCGGAGTCGGCGGGGCACGTGCTGCGCGCCGGGCTGGTCGACGAGATCCGGCTCCAGCTGGTGCCCGTGCTGCTCGGCGGGGGCTCGCGGCTGCTGGACGGCCTCCCGCCCGCGGAGCTCGAGCGGATCGAGGCCGTCGAGGCGGACGACGTCCTGCACCTGCGGTTCCGCGTGCTCAGGTGACCTCGGTCCAGGTCGAGCGACGAGATGAGGTCGCGGTAGATCTTGCCCGGCTCGTGGACACCGCGGCGAGCCCGACACGCCCCCGTGCCGGGCTCGCCTCATTGCCGGCGTTTGCCCAGTTCGTCGTGGCCATGGACGACAGCATCGTGTACGTGGCGCCGCCGGACGTCGGCGCGCTCGGCTTTCCAGCCAGTCCCTGCACTGGCTGTATTCCGTGTTGCCTTGGTGAAGGCCGATGTTCGGTGCTGCTCGATGCGAAGCCCGACCGACACCTCAGACGCCATGGTGATCCCCGCCCAGGGTCGTGATCGGAGCTTCCGGATACCGGGACACGGTTCCCGGCGATGTTCGTGGCCGCCTCGTCCGGAGTGGCCGATGAGGAGCAGGGCGCGGCCTCCGCGTTGACCACCACGTCGCAGCAGGTCGGCGGCTCGCCGTCGTTCCGCGTCACCGCGCCGAGGCGGTGATGTCCTCCAGCACGGCGTAGAGCCGGGCGGCGGCGGTCCGGTCGAACTCGGGCCTGGCCAGGTCGACCGGCGCGCCCGCGCGCGAGGCGGTGAGGGCGGCGGCGGGCGGGTCCGCCAGGAACCGGTGGACCTGGTCCGCCGCGTCGGCCGTCGACCGGGCGAACAGGCGGGCCACCAGGTCCAGCGCCCGGCCGCGCGCACCGCCGACCTGCGCGCCGAGCCCGCTGTCCACGAACATCGGGTTGTGCAGGACGTACCGCACCGCGCTGCCCGGGTGGCGGTCGGCGAACCCCGCGCCGAGCAGGTCGGCGGCCCGCGCGCCCTGGCTGACCGCCCCGAACGCCCGGAACCCGCGGCTGAGCGCGAGGTCGTCCCACTGGATGCCCGGTCCGCGCAGCCCGGCCACGCCGCACAGGCTCACCACCACCGGCGCGGCGGAGCGCTCCAGCACCGGCAGCAACCGTTCCACCAGCGCGAACCGGCTCACCGCGTAGAGCGCGAACGAGTGCTCCAAGCCGTCGGCGGTGACCACGCGGCGCGGGGTGAAGCGGCCCGCGCCGAGCACGAGGTGGTCGACCACGTCGAACCGGGCCGCCACCTCGTCGGCCACCGCGGCCGTGCCGGCGACCGTGCCGAGGTCGCCTCGAATCAGCTCGACCCCGTCCGGCGCGGCGGCCGACCGGCCCACGACCGCGACGCGGTGCCCCTCGCTCGCGAGCCGTTCCGCCAGGGCCCGGCCGATGCCGTTCGTGCCGCCCGTGATCACCGCGTTCGCCATAACCTGAAGCCTGGTGCGCACCGCGACGACCCGGAAGAAGGCACATCCATGTCACTGGTCCCCGCGCCGGTCACGGTCGCCGACCGCGCCGCCTGCTCGGTGTCCGGCCTGCTGGCCCGGGTCGGCGACAAGTGGAGCCTGCTGCTGCTGGCCCTGCTCGCCGAACGGCCCTACGGCTTCAACGAGCTGGACCGCGCGGTGCACGGGCTGAGCCGCCGCATCCTCACCCGCACCCTGCGCAACCTCGAGCGCGACGGCCTCGTCAGCCGGGACGTGCGGCCGGGCAAGGCCGCCGGCGTCACGTACGCGGCGACCGCGCTCGGCCGCTCCCTGCTGGACCTCGTCGTCCCCTTGGGACGGTGGGCGCTGCGGCACGAGGACGAGATCGAGGCCGCGCGTTCGGCCTACGACAACGCTTCCAGCACCCGCCGCGCGGTGTCCACACTGGACTGAGGGTTCTGGCCGGTGACCAGGTTGCCGTCCACGACGACCGTGCTGGACCACGCCGGACCGGTCTGCGGGACCGCGCCGAGCTCGCGCAGCCGCGCCTCCACGAAGTACGGCACGGCCAAGCCGCCTTGGCGCTCCTCCTCGTCGGTGAACACGGTCAGCCGCCGCCCGGCGAACGCGAACGAGCCGTCCTCGCGCACCGCGGACAGCAGCCCGGCCGGGCCGTGGCACAGCGCGCCGACGACCTTGCCCGCCTCGTCGAACGCCACCAGCAGCCGACCGAGGTCCGCGTCGGACGCGAGGTCCGCCATCGGGCCGTGCCCGCCGGGCAGCAGCACGCCGTCGTAGTCGGCCACGTCGACGTCCGCCAGCCGCAGCGGCGCCGCCAACTCGTCGTCGATGGACGCCAGGTAGGCGCCGAACTCCTCGGTCACGCTGACCGCGTCCACGGTGGGCCGCGCGCCGCCCGGGGTGGCGATGTCCACCCGCACGCCCGCGTCCCGCAGCACGCGCACCGACTCGACCACTTCCTCCGCCCAGAACCCGGTGGGGTGGCTCGACCCGTCGGCCAGCACCAGCCGGTCGGCCGCCGAGACGACCACGAGAACCCTGCTCATCCGTTTCATCCCTCTCGAGAAGTCGCTGTACTGCTCGGACAACGACCACCCCATCACGTTTCATCCGGTAGCGTGCGGCCGGCCATAAGCCTTCTTATAACTCTGGAGTTGCGGTGGCGGACCTAGACCTGCTGTCCACGTTCGTGGAGATCTACCGGTCCGGCTCGCTGACCGCCGCCGCCCAGCGGCGCGGCCTGACCCAGCCGGCGGTCAGCGGCCACCTCGCCCGGCTGGAGCGGGAGCTGGGCGAGCCGCTGTTCGTGCGCTCCAGCCGCGGCGTCACGCCGACCGCGCGCGCCGACGCGCTGGCCCGCCGGGTCGGCGCGCACGTGGACGAGCTGCGCTCGGCGCTGTCCGAAGTGGACGACCGGGATGCGTACGCGGGCACCGTGCACCTGGCGGGCGCGGTGGAGGTGGTGGCCGCGCGGGTGCTGCCGGCGCTGGCGCCGCTGACCGCGCGCGGGCTGCGGCTGAGGATCACCCTCGGCCTGGCCGACGACCTGCTCGCCGCGCTGGTCAACGCGAGGCTGGACCTGGTGGTGTCCGCGGTGCGGCCCGCGGACCGGGCGGTGGTCGCGACGCCGTTCGTGGACGAGGAGTTCGTGCTGGTCGGCGCGCCGACGCTGGTGCGCACGATCGACCGCGCGCTGCTGGCGTCCGACCCGGTGCGCGCGTTGGCGCACCTCCCGCTGGTCGCGTACGCGGAGGAGCTGCCGATCGTGCGGCGGTACTGGCGCAGCGAGTTCGGCCGCCGCCCGCCCAACCCGGTCGCGGTGGTGGTGCCGGACCTGCGGGCGGTGCTGGCGGCCGTGGTCGCGGGGGCCGGCGTGTCGGCGCTGCCGCGGTACCTGGCCGACCCGGCGCTGGCGGCGGGGTCGGTGGAACTGGCGCACCAGGCGGTCGTGCCGCCGTTGAACACGCTGTTCCTGGCCACCCGGGTCGGCGGGTTGGCGAACCCGTCGGTGGCGCTGGTGCACGGCCACCTGATGGCCCGCGCGCGGGACTGGGGCGTGCTGTGACGCCCCGGTCCCGCGCGGGGGGTCAGACGCCGGCGATGGACTGGATCCAGGACCGGTAGCGCGTCACGTTGGTGTAGGCGGTGGTGGTCTGCCGGTCGCTGGTGGACGCGACGCCCACCTGCACGCCGCCGGCCATCATCGGGCCGCCCGAGTCGCCGCCCGCGGTGATGCCGTCGCCGCGCCGGGCGCAGATCGCGCTGCCGCCGTAGGCGTCGGTGCAGCCGCCGGTGACGGTCACGTTCGCGACCTTCAGGTACTGCGACTGGCAGTTGATCTCCGAGCCGCACCGGGACGTCGCGCCCCAGCCGTAGACCTGCACGTTCTGGCCGACGGTGACCGAACCGGGCTGGCCGAGGCGGGCGTAGGTCGCGGACACGGAGCGGTCGAGCCGGACCAGCGAGAGGTCCGACGAGTGGTTGTGGGTCTGCACGCCGTTGGCCATCGTGCCGCCGGAGGTCTGGTCGAGGCTGCCGATGCGGAACGACAGCCCGCCGCCGCTGACGCAGTGCTTCGCGGTCAGGATCCACGTGGGCGCGATGATCGTCGCGGTGCACGTCTGCCTGCCGTTGGAGAACAGCCGGGCCGCCCACGGCGCGTTGCTCGCGTAGCCGCCGCCGATGATGTACGGCGTCACGCCGCCCTCCGCCGCCGGCGCGGCCGACGCCGACGGCGCCAGGGCGAGCAGGGAGAGCAACGCGGCCGCGAGCGCAGGGATCAACCTGGTGATTCGCAAGGGTTTCCTCGATTCCGAAGACACGCGATTCCTCGCGCACAGGGGTGTCTTGGGTCACGAGATTCGTACCACTCGACCGGGTGAAAAGGGATATCTCGAAACAGTCATAACGCGCGCTATACGGTGTGCGTCATGCTCGTCGAACTGGCCATCGGGGACGCGTACGGCGCGGGCTTCGAGTACGCCCCGGCATCGCTCGTGGCCAGCCACAACACCCTCGCCGGGTACGTGCGGCACCCGCGGCACCTCGGCATTCGCCCCGGCGCGTACACCGACGACACGCAGCTGACGCTGGCGTTGGCGGAGTTGCGGGTCTCCGGCGCGCCGTGGACGCCCGAGTCGGTGGCGTCGGCGTTCGTGACCGCGTTCCACCGCGACCCGCGCGAGGGCTACGCGCGGGGTTTCCAGGCTTTCCTGGAGAGCGTGCACTCCGGCGCGGAGTTCCTGGCCCGCATCCGGCCCGACAGCGACAAGAGCGGCGCGGCGATGCGCGCCGCGCCGGCCGGGCTGCTGCCCACCGTGGCCGACGTGCTGCACCACACCGACGTGCAGGCCAAGGTCACCCACGACACGCCGGACGGCGTGGCGTCGGCGCGGGCGGCGGCGTTGGCCGTGCACTACTGCCACCACGGGCTCGGTCCGGTGGCGGAGGTCGGCACGTGGATCGCCGCGCGCCTCGGCTCCGACGCGTGGGCGCGGCCGTGGCGGGGCAAGGTCGGGTCGAAGGGCGTGATGAGCGTGCGCGCGGCGCTGACCGCGTTGGCCGACGGCGGCTCGCTGAGCTCGGTGCTGCGGGCGTGCGTGGCCTTCACCGGCGACGTGGACACGGTCGCGACCGTCGCGCTGGCCGCCGCGTCGCGGTCCGCCGAGATCCGCGCCGACCTGCCCCGGGCGCTGGTGGACGGGCTGGAGAACGGGCCGTACGGCCGCGACCACCTGGCCCGGGTGGACGCTCAGCTGCTGTAGCGGCCGAGGAGTTCGGCGACCCGCTCCTCCGGCCACGGGCGGACGTCGCCGAACGTGGCCGCGAAGAACAGCTCCAGGTGCGCGTGCCACGCCGCGAGCGCCCGCGGGGCGAACGCCGGGTCGGCCAGCGCGTGCGTCAGCTCGACCGTCGTGCCCTGGTCGGGGTCGTGCCGGAACTCCCAGCGCACCCTGCCGGTCGGCGAGTCGAACGCCAGCACGCGCGGCGGCGTCCGCTCGACCAGCGGGCCGGCCGGCACGTGCGGGTTGGCCGCGCGGGCGGGCACGCCCTCCTCGCCGTCGGTGAGCAGCGCCCACACCTCCTCCAGCGGGCGCCAGACGAGGTCGCGGACGAACCGCACCACGCCGTCGTCCACCCGGCCCTCGTCCAGCCCGAACTCGCGGATGTAGTGCTCCATCGGGCCGCGCACGTCCGTCGGCGGCTCGAACGGGCGGTCGTCGAGCCGCGCCTCCAGGCCCGCGAGGCAGGTGTCCCAGCCGGCGGCGTTGCGCCCGGCGCCGTGCTCGTCGCCGAGGACGTGCGTGAACACCAGCAGGCAGCCGCGCTCGTGCGGCAGCAGCTCGAACCGCAGCACGTCGGTGTTCCAGCGGAACGCGAACACCTTCGGCGGGTCGGACTCCAGCACCTCGCCGGTGGTGACCTGGTCGGGGAAGGAGAACGTGATCTCCCGGCCGTCGATCGCCACCGCCGCCGGGAACCAGTGCGCCAGCTCGGCGGGCTCGGTGACCGCCCGCCACACCAAGGCGGGCGGGTGCGCCAGCACCCGTTCGAACCTCAGCACGGGCTTGCCGTCGATCCTCCTCAACTCGGTGCTCACGAGTCCCTCCCGTCCGTCCCGTCGATCGCGTCCAGCCGCCGTTCCAGCGCGTCCAGGCTGTCCTCCCACATCCGCCGGTACGGCGCGAGCCAGGCGTCGACCTCGGCCAGCGGCCCCGGCCGCAGCCGGTAGAGCCGGCGCTGGGCGTCCCGCCTGACCTCGACCAGCCCGGCCTCGCGCAGCACCTTCAGGTGCTTGGACACCGTCGGCTGGCTCACCGACAGCCCGTCGACCAGGTCGTTGACCGGTCGCTCGCCCCCGCGCAGCACGTCGAGGATCCGGCGCCGGTGCGGGTCGGCGAGCACGGCGAACGTAGATGCCATGACAGGAATATAGCCCGATCGGCATATGCGCTGTCAACCGAGGGGTCGGAAAGGTAGGATGGGTTCGGCGCCTCGACCCCAGTGCGGCCTACCTCATGCGTGGCACAACCGCGTGAACCCTTCCGCTCGACCTTCGAGGAGCCCTTCCATGCCGCGCACGTTCGCCGGCTCGCCGGTCCGCGACCTGCTCGCCCTCACCTCCCGGCCCGAGGTCATCTCGTTCGCGGGCGGCCTGCCCGCGCCCGAGCTGTTCGACGTCGACGGCCTGCGCACGGCGTTCGACCAGGCCGTGTCCCGCCGTTCCCTCCAGTACGCGCCCACCGAGGGCGACGTGGACCTGCGCGGCCTGGTCGCCGACCGGCTGACCCGGCGCGGCCTGCCGACCGCGGTGGAGGACCTGCTGGTCACGTCCGGCTCGCAGCAGGCGTTGACGCTGGTCGTGACCGCCCTGCTGGAGCCGGGCGCGGTCGTGGCGGTGGAGGAGCCGACCTACCTGGCCGCGTTGCAGTGCTTCCAGCTCGCCGACGCGCGGATCGTGCCCGTCGCGGGCGACGAGCACGGCATGGACCCGGCCGCGCTGGCCGAGGTGATCGAGCGGGACCGGCCGGAGCTGCTGTACCTGGTGCCGACCTTCGCGAACCCGACCGGCCGGACGTTGAGCGCGCGGCGGCGGGCCGAGATCGCCGCGCTGGCCGACCGGCACGGCCTGTGGGTCGTCGAGGACGACCCGTACAGCGAGCTGCGCTACCGGGGCGAGCCCGTGCCGCCGCTGGCCTCGATGAGCGACCGCGTGCTGCACGCGGGCAGCTTCTCCAAGGTCGGCGCGCCGGGCATGCGGCTGGGCTGGCTGCGCGCGTCCGCGTCGATCATGCGCACGCTGGTGATCGTGAAGCAGGCGGCGGACCTGCACACGTCCACCGTCGACCAGGCCGCGGCGGCGGCGTACCTGAAGGCGAACGACCTCGACGAGCACATCCGGGGCCTGTGCGCGGCCTACCGGGAGCGGCGGGACGCGATGATCGGCGCGCTGCCGTCGACCGTGCCCGCGGGCGCCCGGTGGAGCGACCCGGACGGCGGGATGTTCGTGTGGGTGGCGCTGCCCGGCGGGGTGGACACGTCGTCGCTGATCACGGCGGCGTTGGCGCGGGACGTGGCGTTCGTGCCGGGCGCGCCGTTCTACGCGACCACGCCGGACCGGTCGACGCTGCGGCTGTCGTTCACCACCAACACGGCGGACGAGATCGTGGAGGGGATGCGGAGGCTGGCGACCGTGCTGCGGTAGCGCATGGTCGGACCGTGCGATCCGCACGGGTTCCCGGTGACACCGCGGGGGTGGGGCTTGTGCGCGGCCGGCCCCAACGTGGTTGCCATGAAAAGTTCTTCGATCCTCTCCTTGGTGATCTCGACGGCGCTGGGCATCGCGATCGTGGCCGACGGCGACGACGACTGGACCGGTTTCGGCACGTGGGGACTGGTCGCGTGCGCGTTGGTCTACCTGGTCGCGGGGCTGCTGCGCGGCGAGGTGCGCCGCACCCGGCTGGTGTGGGCGCAGGTGGCGGGCGTGGTCGGGTTCGGCGCGGTGGCCGGGATCGCCCTGCTGGTGGACCCCGGGGTCGGCCGGTACCTGGTCGCGGCGGGCTGGTTGGCGCACGCCGGCTGGGACCTCGCGCACTTCCGCGCCAACCTCGTCGTGCCGACCTGGTACGCGCTGGCGTGCGCGGTGGTCGACGCGTTCGTCGGCGTGTCGCTGGCATGGTGAGCGCGTGATGCGACAGGCGAGGGTGCTCACGCTCGTGTCGCTGGGCGTGGCGTGGTCGACCAGCCTGGCCGGGCCGGGTGTCGGCGTGCTGCTGGAGACCCGGCCCGCCTGGGTGGTGGCGGGGCTGGTCGGCGTGGTGCTGTTCGGCGCCGCGCACGCCGGCGTGCTCTACGCGGCCGTGACGCCGGGTGTGGCGCGGGGCCGGTGGGACGTGGCGTTCGTGGCGGCGTCGCTGCTGTCGGTGCCGTTGCTGGCGCCCGTGGCGGTGGGGCGGTGGGACACGTGGGCGTGGGTCGGCGCGGCGCTCGTCGGCACGGCCCCGGTGCTGGTGCGGCGGCGGTCGTGGGCGGTGGCGCCCCTGGTGGTCGCGGTGGCGGTGGTGGTGTCGCCGGACCCGGTGCGGGCGTTGGTGGTCGCCGGTGGTGTCGGTGTCGGGTTGGCGCTGATGCACGTGCTGCCGGTGTGGTTGTGGGACCTGGTCGTGCAGGCGCAGCGGGGGCGTGAGGCGCGGGCGCGGCTGGCGGTGATCGAGGAGCGGCTGCGGTTCGCCCGGGACGTGCACGACCTGCTGGGGCACCGGTTGACCGTGATCGCGCTGAAGGCGGAGCTGGCGTCGCGGCTGGCGCTCGTGGACGGTGAGCGGGCCGGTGCGGAGGCGGACGAGGTGCGCGCGCTGGCGTCGGCGGCGTTGTCGGAGCTGCGGGAGGCCGTGCGCGGGTACCGGACCGTGGAGCTGGCCGAGCAGGCGTCGGCGATCGAGCAGGTGTTGACCTCGGCCGGGGTGCGGTGCACCGTGTCGGTTCCGGCGGAGTTGCCCGCGGCGGCGCGCGAGCTGTCGTGGGCGTTGCGGGAGGCGGGGACGAACGTGCTGCGGCACAGCCGGGCGCGGTGGTGCTCGGTCGACGTGGTGGCGGGCGCCGACGAGGTGCGGCTGACCGTGGCGAACGACGGCGCTTCCGGCAGCGGTTCCGGCGGTGCTTCCGACGGGTCGCGCGGGTCGGGGTTGAGCGGGCTGGCCGAGCGGCTGGCCCGGGTGGGCGGGACGGTGCGCACGGGGGAGGAGGACGGGGTGTTCACGCTGGTGGCGACCGTGCGGACGTGATACGCGTGCTGCTGGCCGACGACGAGGAGCTGATCCGCGTCGCGGTGGCGGCGTTGCTCGGGCTGGAGCCGGACCTCGAGGTCGTGGCGCAGGCCGGTGACGGCCGGGAGGCGGTGCGCGCGGCGTTGGCGCACCGGCCCGACGTGGCCGTGGTCGACCTGCAGATGCCGGAGCTGGACGGGTTCGAGGTGACCGCGTCGCTGGCGTCGGCCTTGCCGGGGTGCGCGGTGGTGATCCTTACCGGGCGCGGCAAGCCGCCCCACCTGCACCGCGCGTTGTCGGCCGGGGCGAAGGGCTTCCTGCCGAAGGGGTCGCCGGGCGGCACGCTGGCCGACGTGATCCGGCGGGTGCACGGCGGCGCCCGGTACGTCGACCCGGAGCTGGCGGCGGACGCGCTGACCACGCCGCCGTGCCCGTTGACGCCGCGTGAGCTGGAGGTGCTGCGGCTGGCGGAGTACGACACGCCGGTGGCGGTGATCGCGCGCCGCACGCACCTGTCCGCCGGGACGGTGCGCAACTACCTGGCCGCGGCGGTCGCGAAGCTCGGCGCGGCGAGCCGGTCGGAGGCCTACGTCACCGCGCACGACAACGGCTGGTTCTGAAACGCCCCCGGATCCCCCGGACCGGCCCGGTCCGGGGACGGGTTGCGCGCCGTCCCCGGCAGGTAGCGGAAGTTTCCGGCGGCCCGAGGCTTGGCCGGCGCCCGCCCCCCTCCCTACTTTCGTGGCATCTCAAGGGAAAAGGGGGCCACATGACCGACCACGCGCTGTCGATCCCGTCACCGCCACCACCGCCGCGGCCCCGGCCACGTGCCGCCGTCGTGCTGCTGGGCCTGCTCACCGTGGTCCTGGTCGGCGCGTCCGTGCTGGCGATCGTGCTGTTCGTCGGGGCGAAGGAGGAGCACGGCCTGGAGGTCCAGCGCCTGGACCAGACCAGCCGGTCGCTCGCCGAGGCCGAGGAGCGGCTGGAGGAGACCGAGTCGGCCAACGACACCGTCATCGGTCGGATCTCCACGCTGGAGGCGCAGAACGCCGAGCTGCACAAGTGCGCCGACCCGGCCAGGGACTCGATCATCGCGGCGCGGGACGACGATGACGCGGCCCTCGGGCCCGCCGTCGACCGCGCCTCGGACAACTGCTGAGCCGGGGAGCCGACATGACCACGCCAGAACCCGACCAGGCGTTCACGCCGCCCTCGTCGAACCCGACTGCGCCGACCTCGTTCGCGCCGACGCCGACCCCGCCGAACGGCGTGTCGATGCAGCACCAGCCGACGCCTCCGCCACCCGCGCGCCCCGGCCGGGCGCCGATCGTCGCGCTGACCGCGCTGGCCGCCGTGTTCGCCATCGTGGCGGGCTTGTTCACCGTCCTCTACCTGGGCGAACGCGCCGACCGCAACGCGCTCGCGGCCACCAGGGCCGACCAGGAGCGCACGCTCGCCGACGTGTCGGGCAAGCAGGAGGAGGCCGACGCGACCCTGGAGACCAACCGGTCCCGGGAGTCCACCCTGTCCACCGAGCACGACCTGCTCACCCGGTGCGTCGAGGCCGCCAAGGGCTACTTCGACCTGCCGCCGGAGCAGTCCCCGGAGTCCTCACGCCTGTTCCGCATCATGTACGACGTCTGCCCGCAGATCTGACTCCATCGCCGCCCGGACGCCGCGGACCGCCAGCCGGTCCGCGCGTTCGTTCTCCGGGTGCCCGGCGTGGCCCTTCACCCAGTGCCACTCGACCTCGTGGGGCGTGGTGGCGGCGTCGAGGCGCTGCCACAGGTCGACGTTCTTGACCGGCTGCCTGCCCGAGGTCAGCCAGCCGTTGGCCTTCCACTTGGTCATCCACGACAGCACGCCGTTGCGGACGTACGTGCTGTCGGTGTAGATCCGCACCACCGACGGCCGCTTCAAGGTCTCCAACGCGCGGATCGGCGCCATCAGCTCCATGCGGTTGTTGGTGGTGGCCGACGACTCCCCGCCGAACAGGTCGCGCTCGTGCGACCCGTACCGCAGCACCGCGCCCCACCCGCCCGGTCCGGGGTTGCCGCTGCACGCGCCGTCGGTGTAGATCTCCACCACCTGCTCCATGCGGGGAACATACCGACCGGTTCGAGCAGGCCGGGACACGGCTTGTGCGGCGGGACGTCACCCGGGAGGTGGTGGTCGTTCCGCCGTGAGCGCAATCGCTTTCGCCCGGACGACGGCCGTGGGCACGCTGTCCGGCATGGCGCAGGGATTCCGGGGTGACGTGGCCGAGTTCTACCACCGCTACCGGCGGGGGTACCCGCCGGCGGTGTTCGACGCGGTGGTAGAGGTGTTCGGGCTGACACCGGACGACGTCGCGGTGGACCTCGGCTGCGGCACGGGCCAGGTGACCGTGCCGCTGGCGGCCCGGGTCCGCGCCGTGATCGGCGTCGACCCGGAGCCGGACATGCTGGCGCACGGCCGCCGCGCGGGGGAGGAGCGGGACGCGGCGAACCTGGCGTGGGTGGTCGGGACGGACGCGGACGTGCCCGCGTTGCGCGCGGTGCTCGGCGACGGGTCGGTCGGCGTGGTCACGATCGGCCAGGCGCTGCACTGGATGCGGCACGACGAGCTGTTCCGGGCGGTGCACCCGCTGGTCAGGCCCGGCGGTGGGGTGGCGGTGCTGACCAACGGCACGCCCCTGTGGTTGCAGGACGAGGACTGGTCGCGGGCGTTGCGCGAGTGCCTGGAGCAGTGGCTGGGCACGCCCGCCGGCAGCGCGTGCGGCACCGACGAGGAGAGCCAGGCGCGGTACCGGGAAAGCCTGGCCGCGGCCGGGTTCCGGGTCGACGTGCGCGGCGTCGACTACACCGACACCCTGGACCTGGAGTCCATTGTGGGCGGTGTCCTCTCGGCGCTGCCCGTGGACCGGCTGCCCGCGGACCGCGAGGCGTTCACCGACCTGGTCCGCGACGCGTTGGAGCCGCACGCGCCGTTCACCGAACACGTCCGCGTCACCGTGCTGACCGGGCGGCGGTGACCTGGTCGGCGGTGACCTGGTCGGCGGGACCCGCGGATCCCCACCTCGATCCCGCCGCTCGCACCTAGGCTCGGCGGGGTGGACGAACCGAGCAGCCCCGTGGCCGGGATGACGATCAGCGTGCGGACCCGCCGGGACGTCGTGGTGGTCGACCCGGAGCGGTTCATGGCCGCCGCGCGGGCGGCCTACCGGGAGCTGAACCCGGGCCTCACCGACGCCGAGGTGGCCGAGGCGGTCGCCGACGTCACCGACGCCGCGTACGCGTTGATCGACCGCGACGGCGACCTCGTCCCCGAGTCCTCCCGCGCCGGCCGCCCGCCACTGCCCGGCGTTCGCGTCCCGGACCGCCCGGACGGCCTGTCACCCGCCGGCCGCGTCCAGGAGCTCGTCCTGGACGAGCCGCAGCCGTTGCAGGACTACGGCTGCTTCCTCCCGGAGGACGTGTTCGCCCGCCCCACCGCGGCCCACGACGAGTAGCCACGCGCCCGGGGCTCGTCCTCGTACAGTCGGGTGCGTGGAAGTCTTCCTGCTCTGGCACGTCCGCCACGCCCGGAACCTCGACGGCTCCCCGGTCGAGCACGTCGACGAGGACGGCGAGCTGACCTGGGACGAGTGGGACGGCGACAACCTGAAGTTGTTGGGCGTCTACTCGACGGAGAGCCGCGCCCGGGAGCGGATCGAGCGCGCGAAGTCGACGCCCGGCTTCGCCGACGAGCCGGACTGCTTCCTGGTCGACCCGCACGAGATCGACGAGGACGCGTGGACCGATGGGTTCATCACGATCGTCGAGTGACCACGGGCGGGGCCGCCGCCAGTCCCCGGAAGTCCCCGCAGTCACGGTGTCCTTCGCCTTGGCCTCGACGTCGACCGCATTGCCGATCTTGGGAGCGGTGCGGGGCGCTCCCCCTGTGACTCCGTCCGCGAGACGAGGCCGCCGGGCGAGCAGGCAGCCGCGTCCCGCGGACGGGCAGTACACCTGGTCTGGTCACAAGCGTGCCGTGTCGACTCCGCTCGGGCCGGGCAACCATGCGTGTCCTTCTGGCCAAGTGGTCAAGCACGGGCCGTCAGCCCTCAAGGCCGGCATCAGAGGTCGGATGGCGCCCGGCGCGTCACGTGCTCGATGTGGTGCGACGTGGCGATGGCTATCCAGCGGGGTACGGTGCCCGCGGTTCTCCCGCCCCCTCGCCTGCAACGGGTCAGCTCGTGGTCACCCCACGAGAAGTCCCTGCCGGCGAACTCCGGCCGTGCCAGCAGCTCCTCCGCCAAGGCGGTGAAGGCCTCGACGGCGGCACCCTGCACCGGCTTGCCGTCTTCCCGGGCGAGCTGTCTGCGCAGCGCGACCACGGAACCCGGAGCCGTGTAGTAGAGGTACGGGTTGACGGTTCTCGGGCCGGGGTCCCCGCCTTTGGGTGGCACCGGGTGAACCACGCCGTAGTCCCCGTAGTTCACCGCCCCGCCCACCTGCTCGGCGACCGCATGCCACAGAGGCACTTCGGGGCGATGACGGGTAGTTGTGGCGAAGCTGTTCCGGTTGGCCGGGATCGAACCGGCCAGCAACGTCGTCGTCGACGGCCCGATGCCGTCGACGACAGTGCCGATCAGCCGTGCGGTCCGTGTCACATGGGCGGGCTGCACGGTCTCGATGAAGCCGAGGTCGATCACAGCGTGCAGCTGCCCCGCCTCGACACCGGTCCGGCTGACGACGCGCCGGAGCCGGGCGACGATCTCTGCCGGCGGGGTGGCGACCCCGCGCACCCGCACCACGACGTCCCGCGGCCGGTGCTGCCGGAGCAGGGAGATCGTCCTGAGCTCGTCGTCCGTCGCCGAGTCGCCAACGACTGGGGTCAACGCGGTGACGTCGAGCGCCAGAAGCCCGAGTTCGTCGTGCAGCGTGTTCTCGATCTGCTTGTCGAGGAACTCCAACGGGCCGCCCGGCTGCCGGGCCAGCGAACTGGTCGCGCTGAGCAGGTGCGCGTCGATCCACAGCGGATTGTCGTGCGCCGCAGCGTCCACCGCGGCTCTGACGAGCGCGGGCAGGAGTTGCCCTCTTTCCGCTACTCCGACGGAGTCCAGCAATTCCACGAGGATCGCCGGTCGTGACCCGGGGCTCGCCGGAAGGTGGAGGAGCGCGTCGAGTTCGCCCTTTTTGCTCTTCAACGCGACCAGTGGGGTGAAGGTCATCGCGCGACTCCCTGCCGAACAGTGCCTGTGGTCGCAAGCCGGGCAACTTCGATCCTGGGAGTTCGACCGGTCCGCTGACGCCCGCCGATCGGGTGATCTTCAGCTCCGCTCTCGCGCCGAGAGGCCCGGTGACCCGTGCGGGATCCAGGCCACCGCATAAGTGCGGTCAAGCTACGTGCCCGGCGATGGCGGCGGTGCGGTGGTGGCCCGGTTTTCCGGAGGTCGTGGTATTCGTGGTGCATGGCAAGCGTGAGTCCCGACCGCCGAACAGGGCGTGTGGGATTGAACCGGGTGACGGCGTTGTTCGAACGGCATCACCACATCGTGCAGCCGATCGACGGTTCCAACGACTTCGGCGTAGACCTTTACGTCACCTTCGTGTCGGATTTCAAGACCACGGGTGACACGATCGCGGTGCAGGTCAAGGCCGGAAGATCCTACCGCTCCGCAGGCGGTTACCGGGTGCGGGTCGGCGAGCACCGCGACGACTGGTCCAAGCCGAACATCCCGGTGGTCTGCGTTGTCCACGATCCTGAAGCCGACACCCTCCACTGGGCGAACGCCACCGCGCAGTTGCGAAACGCGAGTCGATTCGGCGATGAACTCAAATCGATCCGGGTTCCCCGTGAGTCGGTGCTGGCCGACGACACGTTACCCGAATTCGTCGACGAACTCCGCCTCCACCTCTCCTCGCGCACCGATCTCATTCACGCCCTGGCCGATCACGTCGGTGCCAGTGTGGAGTCCACCGACTACGTGGCCCATTTCATCAACGAGTTCGGCGATCTTCTCTTCTTCCAGCAGCAACTCGGCGTGCCGTGGGCGGTGTTGCGCCACAGCAGGGGAGGAGGGGTCACTCTCTTCGTCGAGAATCCAGATTCCCTGGCCATAACCGACTACGGCGAGGCGGCCTGGGTGGAGGGAGGCAGGATGGTGGACGACTTCTTGGAACACCATGACACCCCTGGCCGTGTGGTCTTGACCGTGGACGAGCGGATGTGGATGCGATTGTGCGCGACCGCGAGCGCGTGGTGGCGCAAAGCGCCGGCGCGGAAGGGCTGAGCGAAGCAGGTCGTGCGGGTGGACGGGCTGCTCGTTCTCACCGAACAGCCCGTCTGCCGGCTCACCAACCTCGCGCGCGCCACTCGTCCAGGTGAGGTCGCTCACGCCCCAGGGTGGTGTCGTCGCCGTGACCTGGGTAGACCCACGTGTCGTCGGGCAGCTCGGCGAAGATCCGGGTCTCCACGTCGTCGATCAGCGAAGTGAAGGTTTCGGGCGACGTGGTTTTGCCGACCCCTCCCGGGAACAGCGAGTCCCCGGTGAAGAGGTGGGGGTGGCCGGTTGGGTCGCGGTACAGCAGGGCGATCGAGCCCGGCGTGTGGCCGCGCAGGTGGATCACCGTCAACGGGACCTCGCCGACGTGCACCGTGTCGCCGTGCCCCACCAGCACGTCCGGCGGGATCGGCAGCACCTCCGCGTCCGCCTCGTGCGCGATGGTGTTGGAGCCGTTCGCGCCCGCGACCGCGCCGAGGGCGCCCCAGTGGTCCTGGTGCCGGTGCGTGGTCACGACCGTCTTCAGCCTCGGCCGCTGCACGTCGTGGCCGACCACGTCCGACAGCCGCTCCGGGTCGGCCGCCGCGTCGATGAGCAGACCCTCGTTCGTCGCGCGGCAGACCAGCAGGTACGCGTTGTTGTCCATCGGGCCGACCGAGACCTTGGTGATGGTCAGCGCGTCGAGGGTGCGCCGTGCCGCCGGGCCGCCCGGCGACACGTGCCCCTGGTAGTCCTCTAGTACGTCCACAATGGCCGACCGTATCCGACCCGGCACCCTTCAGGGCTCCCACAGGTCGACCCCATAGGGTTGGTAACGGTCACCGCCGCTCCCGGCGATAACGTCTGATTAGGGTTCTTCTTCCTCGTGCCTACCAAACGTCGGATCAACTGGGACGTCCTGCGCATCCTCGCCGTGCTGTGCGTGCTCCTCCAGCACGCCACCCGCGTCGGCCCGGCCAACCACCCCGAGCTCAGCCGGCCGTCGTTCGTGTTCGGCTTCGAGTTCGGCGCGAGCACGCTCGTGGTGATCTCCGCCTTCTTCGCCTGCGCCTCGCTGGCCAAGGGCGAACCCGGCCGCTTCCTGCACAACCGCCTGGCCCGCCTGCTGCCCGCCTACCTGGTCGCCGTCGTGGGCACCTACACCGTGCTGCGCCACCTCGCACCGGACGGCTGGAGCGAGCTCGAACCGCGCGACCTGCTCGTCAACGTCCTCATGCTCCAGAGCTGGTTCCCGGAGGCACGCCTGGTCGACGCCGCCTACTGGACCCTCCCGATCCAGGTCACGGGCTTCATCGCGGGCGCCCTGCTGGTGTCGCGGATCCGCGGCCGGGCGGTCAAGCCGCTGCTCTGGGTCCTCATCGTCGTCCCCCTGGTCATCCGGGACTGGACCGCCGACCCCGGCCTCGTCCACGCCCTGTACAACGGCCTCGGGGCCCAGCGCGCGCAGCTGTTCGCCATCGGCGTCGCCATCTGGCTGTGGTCCAAGGGGCGCCTCGGCGACCGGCACCTGTTCGCCCTGCTCACGGCGACCCTCCTGGTGCAGGTCGGGCACAGCGGCGACCTCGCGTCGACCATCGGCTTCGGCGTCCTGCTGATCGGCGTGTGCGCCGCGGCGGGCGGCCCGGACTGGGACATCGCCCCCGTGCGCCTGCTCTCCCGGCCGATCAAGTGGCTCGCGGGCATCTCCTACGGCGTGTACCTGGTCCACCAGGAGCTCGGCTACCTCGTCATGGCCAAGGTCTCACCCCACGGCGGGCCGTGGGTCGAACTGGCGTTCTTCACCGGCTCGGCCGTCTTCCTCGGCTGGCTGCTCACCAAGTTCGTCGAACGCCCGGCGCACCGCGCCCTGACGGCGAGCCGGCCGACCCTCGCCGGCCTGCTGCTCACCGCCCGGCTGCACGCCGCTCAGAGCCACTTGGGCAGCGTCGGCGCCGTCCCGTTCAGCCGGGCGCCGCTGTGGCGGCCCGTCAGCCACGCCAGCACGTCCGCCGCCGCCCCGCCGACCGCGGGCGACGTGGCGCTGTCCGCGGTCAGCTCCCAGCCGCGCTGACGGCCGTCCGGGAACACCGCCTCCACCCGCACCGACGGCGTGTCCGCCCGGTCGGCGTACTGGCCGACGGCCTCCTCGAGGAAGTGCTCCAGCAGCTCCGGCGGCAGGTCGGCGAACCCGACGCCCCGGTCGAGGTCGACCAGGTGGAACCACACCTCGCGCAGCCGCAGCCACGGCACCCGGTGCGCCAGGAACGGACCCGACGTCGGGTGCACCACCTCCGCCTCCCACGCCGTGGCCGGCAGCTCGCGGGCGGCCGTGGCGAACCGCTGGCACGCCGCGTCCAGGTCGGCCCGCAGCAGCTGCGGCAGCCGTCCCGCGCCCTCGGCGATGTCCGCGTCGCGGTCCACCGCGCTCGGGTACATCTGGTGCTCGACGCCCGTCTTCGCCCACATGAGCAGGTTGACCAGGGCGTCGGCGTTGCGTGCGAGGTGCGTCACCACGTGCGCCCGGCTCCAGCCCGGCAGCAGGCTCGGACCGCGCAGCGCCGAGAGGTCCAGGGCCGCGACGACCTCGTACAACGCGCCTGTCGCCCGTTCGACCTCGGCGAGCCCGGCGACCGCGTCCTGGACCGCGGCCGACTGCTCGCGGGGCGCGGGTACGCTCGTCTGGGCGGATCGGACCTGGGCGGCATCAGCGAAGCTCATGGGCACCTCATCCCGGCGTTTGCGGCCGAACGGCCTATCACCCCAGCGTAGGGGCGTTCACTACCGACCGGTAGAGCCGTTGGCGCACGATCGTGGGAGTGTGCCCGTCACGATTTGTCGGTACCCGGCCCTAGCATGGTTGACGCCCTCCCCGACAGGGCCGACGCGGTGGCCGGGCCGACGCGGTGGTCCGATACGCTTTTCGAACGTCTGTTCGGGGAAAGGTCAAGAACCGAAGGGAACCGTTGTGGCCGACCGGCTTGTCGTTCGCGGGGCGCGCGAGCACAACCTGCGAGGGGTGGACCTCGACCTGCCGAGGGACAGCCTCATCGTGTTCACCGGGCTGTCCGGCTCGGGCAAGTCCAGCCTCGCCTTCGACACGATCTTCGCCGAGGGCCAGCGCCGCTACGTCGAATCGCTCTCGGCCTACGCGCGGCAGTTCCTCGGTCAGATGGACAAGCCGGACGTCGACTTCATCGAGGGCCTCTCGCCCGCGGTGTCGATCGACCAGAAGTCGACCAGCCGCAACCCGCGGTCGACCGTGGGCACCATCACCGAGGTCTACGACTACCTGCGGCTGCTCTACGCCCGCGCCGGCAAGGCGCACTGCCCCACGTGCGGCGAGGCGATCAGCAAGCAGACGCCCCAGCAGATCGTGGACCAGGTGCTGGCCATGGAGTCGGGCACCAAGTTCCAGGTGCTCGCGCCGGTCATCCGCGGCCGCAAGGGCGAGTACCTCGACCTGTTCTCCACCCTGCAGTCGCAGGGCTACTCGCGCGCCAAGGTCGACGGCGTCGTCCACGCCCTCGCCGAGGTGCCGAAGCTGAAGAAGCAGGAGAAGCACGACATCGCGGTCGTCATCGACCGGCTGAGCGTGAAGGCGAGCTCCAAGCAGCGGCTGACCGACTCGGTGGAGACGGCGCTGCGCCTGGCCGACGGCCTGGTCGAGCTGGAGTTCGTGGACGTCCCGGAGCACGACCCGGGCCGGGTGCGCGGCTTCTCCGAGAACCTGGCCTGCCCGAACGGCCACGCGCTGGCGATCGAGGACCTGGAGCCGCGGTCGTTCTCGTTCAACTCGCCCTACGGCGCCTGCCCGGCGTGCACCGGCATCGGCGTGCGCAAGGAGGTCGACCCCGAGCTGGTCGTGCCGGACGACGAGCTGTCGCTGGCCGAGGGCGCGATCGCGCCGTGGGCGTCCGGCCAGACCGCCGAGTACTTCACCCGGCTGCTGGAGTCGCTCGGCCTCGCGATCGGGTTCCGGATGGACACGCCGTGGCGGCAGCTGCCCGCCAAGGTGCAGAAGGCCGTGCTGCACGGCGTCGACGAGCAGGTCAACGTCCGCTACAAGAACCGCTACGGCCGTGAGCGCTCCTACTACGCCAACTACGAGGGCGTGATCCCGTTCCTGGAACGGCGGCAGGAGCAGACCGAGTCCGAGTACATGCGGGAGAAGTACGAGGGCTACATGCGGGAGGTGCCGTGCCCGACGTGCCAGGGCACGCGCCTCAAGCCGGAGATCCTGGCCGTCACGCTGCACCACGGGCGCAAGGGCGACAAGTCCATCGCCGAGGTGTGCGCGATGTCGGTGGCGGAGTGCTCGGAGTTCCTCGACGGGCTCAAGCTCGGCAAGCGCGAGTCGATGATCGCGGGCGCGGTGCTCAAGGAGATCCAGGCCCGGCTGCACTTCCTGCTCGACGTCGGCCTCAACTACCTGTCACTGGACCGCGCGTCCGGCACTCTTTCGGGTGGAGAAGCTCAGCGGATCAGGTTGGCGACGCAGATCGGCTCCGGGCTCGTCGGCGTGCTGTACGTGCTGGACGAGCCCTCGATCGGGTTGCACCAGCGTGACAACCACAAGCTGATCGAGACCCTCGTCCGGCTGCGCGACCTCGGCAACACGCTGATCGTGGTCGAGCACGACGAGGACACCATCCGCACCTCCGACTGGGTGGTCGACATCGGCCCCGGCGCGGGCGAGCACGGCGGCAAGGTCGTGCACAGCGGCCCGTACCGGGAGCTGCTGAAGAACAAGGAGTCGATCACCGGCGCGTACCTGGCGGGGCGCAAGGAGATCCCCATGCCCGCCACCCGCCGCAAGGTCGACAAGAAGCGGCAGCTCACCGTGGTCGGCGCGCGGGAGCACAACCTGCGCGGCATCGACGTGTCGTTCCCGCTCGGCTGCCTGGTCTCGGTCACCGGCGTGTCCGGTTCCGGCAAGTCCACGCTGGTCAACGACATCCTGGCGACCGTGCTGGCGAACAAGCTCAACGGCGCGCGGCAGGTGCCGGGCAGGCACACGCGGGTGCGCGGGCTGGACCAGGTCGACAAGCTGGTGCAGGTCGACCAGTCGCCGATCGGCCGCACCCCGCGGTCCAACCCGGCCACCTACACGGGTGTGTTCGACCACATCCGCAAGCTGTTCGCGGCCACCACCGAGGCGAAGGTGCGCGGCTACCAGCCGGGTCGGTTCTCGTTCAACGTCAAGGGCGGGCGCTGCGAGGCGTGCGCGGGCGACGGCACGATCAAGATCGAGATGAACTTCCTGCCGGACGTCTACGTGCCGTGCGAGGTGTGCAAGGGCGCCCGGTACAACCGCGAGACGCTGGAAGTGCACTACAAGGGCAAGACGATCTCCGAGGTCCTCGACATGCCGATCGAGGAGGCGGCGACGTTCTTCGAGCCGATCAACGCGATCCACCGGCACCTGCGCACGCTGGTCGACGTCGGCTTGGGGTACGTGCGGCTGGGGCAGCCCGCGCCCACGTTGTCCGGTGGTGAGGCGCAGCGGGTGAAGCTGGCGGCGGAGCTGCAGAAGCGTTCGACGGGCAAGACGGTGTACATCCTCGACGAGCCGACCACGGGGCTGCACTTCGAGGACATCCGCAAGCTGCTCGGCGTGATCAACGGGTTGGTCGACAAGGGCAACACGGTGATCGTGATCGAGCACAACCTCGACGTGATCAAGACGTCGGACTGGCTGGTCGACATGGGCCCCGAGGGTGGGTCCGGCGGCGGCACCGTGGTGGCCGAGGGCACCCCGGAGCAGGTCGCCGACGTGCCGGACAGCTACACCGGCCAATTCCTGCGCGAAGCCCTACCAGCCACCGCCGCCGTCGGCTGACCAGTCGGCCCCCGACCCGCCGGGCATCCGGCCAAGATCACCCGAAGGCGTGACGGCCTCCGGGTATGAATGGAAAGCCGGCCGGCGTTGCCGGAAATGATAGGGAGGCGCGGCGGCCCCGGTCACATCACCATCCCGGTGTCCGCGGGCCGTCACTCACCCAACCGGTCCACGTGACCATGGCGCCATGCCGCTGAACCATGGCGAGCGTCCACCCGCCGCACCGCTGTCAGACACATGGCGTCCTGCCGCTGGCCCCTGCCGCCATGCCGCGGAACACCACGGCGTTCTGCCACGGAACCGCTCTGCTACGGAACTATGGGCGTCATGCCGCTGAACACGTACCGCTTCCGCAGCGTCTGGTCGGTGGACAGCACACCCGAGCGGACCTTCGACGTCCTCGCCGACCTGGGCAGCTACCCGCGGTGGTGGCCGCAGGTGCGCGCGGCCCGCCGCGTCGCCGACGACGTGGCCGAGCTCCGGTGCCGCTCGGCCCTGCCGTACGACCTGGTGTTCCAGGCGCGCCACAACGCCCGGGAGCCGGCGGCGGGTCTGCTGCGCGCGGACCTCGTCGGCGACCTCGACGGCACGGCGAGCTGGCGGATCTTCGCCGAGGGCACCGGTTCGCGCCTGGTCTACGACCAGGAGGTGGTGGTGCGCAAACCGCTGCTGCGCCGCCTGGCCCTCCTCGCCCGGCCGCTGCTCTTGGCCAACCACGAGGTGATGATGCGCAGCGGCCAACGGGGTCTGCGCACCTACCTGGCCGGGTTCCAGGCGGCGTTAGGGCAGGCGGCGGGTCAGGCGACCGGGCAGGCGGCGGGTCAGGCGGCGACGGGCGGTCAGGCCTGAAGGGGCGGGCACGGTCAGGTCTGAGCGGTCGGGTTTGGTCAGGCTTGAAGGGCTGGGTTCGGTCAGGCCCAAGGGGTGGGCTCGGTCAGGTGTGAAGGGCGGGGGCGGGGGCCTAGGTAGGCCCGAGGGCGTGCTCGGTCAGGTCTGAGGGTCGTCGGGCCACGGCAGCCGCGGGTCGGGGTCGGGGCAGCGCGGTAGGACCTCGCTCAGGTAGCCGACCAGCTGGGGGTCTGGCATCGAGATGTGGTCGCCCGCGGTGGTGGCGCCGGTCAGGCGGAACGGGCCGAACCTCAGCTCAGGGCCGTTGGGGGCGGCGAGGCGGTCGGCCCACGACCCGCCGTCGCTCCACTCGATCTCCACCTTGCGGGCGAGCACGGCGGCGGTCGGCAGCAGTGGCATCACGCCGGTCGGCACGAGCGACCCGACGAGGTCGCCGCCGGTGGAGATCCGGACGCCGTAGGTCCCGCTCGCCCGCGACCACCGCCAGGCGCGGCTGTGCAGCACCAGCGGGTCCAGCCACGGCCGGGCGATCTCGACCCGGCGCAGTTCACAGGCCAGCCGGAACCGGGTCGGCACGGCGGTCGGCAGCCGCAGGCCGCCGTCGAACTCCGCGGTGGACGCCTGGTGGAAGCCGCCGCGGGCGGGGGCGGGCCCGTCGCCGCACCGACAGCGGCACGGTTCCAGCCCGGCCCCGCCGGAGCGGTCCTGGTGGGCGAAGTCGAGCTCGTCGAACGTGAAGGCGGACCACCCGTCGTCGGTGAACCACTCCCGGTACGGGGGTGCGGTGTGGACGTGCTGGTAGTGGCCGCCCACGCCGTAGGGCCGGGTCCACTGCCCGAAGCGCTCACCCAGCCGCTGCCAGAACAACGCCGGCTCCAGCGCGTCGTACTGGTCGATCGTGGCGAACGCGAGGTCGACGCCGTCCCGGTCCCCGTCCACCCGCCACCGCTCCACGGCCCGGTCGAGCGCCTTGCGCAGCCGGGGCGGCACCTTCCGGCCGCCGTTGCGCTCGGTGGCCAGCGCCTGCTCGTAGGCGGCCGACGCCTCCAGGTACGCCAGTCGGCACGCCAGGTACCGCTCGTACCGCGCGGTCGGCGCGCCGTCGGGCTGGAAGACGAGTGCGCGGGCCGCCGCCAGGTCCTGCCGCTGCCGTTCGGTCAGGTGCGTCAACGGCGGCTCCTTGCCGTTCAGCACGGCCTCGTAGACCTCCGTGACGTTCGCCGCGCCGCGCTGCACCACCCACGAGCACGCCAGCGTCGGGTTCAGCAGGTTCGACAGCACGTACTGCGTGCCCGGGTCGTCCGGGTCGAGGTTCTGCTTGACGTACTGGCCGGGCACCATGAGCGACAGCAGGGCGCCGCTGCGCTCGGCCACGGTCTGGGCGGCGGAGAAACCGGTCGCGAGCTTGCTGTACAGCTGGGCGAACAGCTCCGCGTCGAAGTCCTCCGGCGTGAGGTCGAACGGCCCGGTGCGGTACCGGGCCGTTCGGTCGTGCCGGCGTGCCGTGGTCACGGGTTGGGCCACTTCAGCGTCGGGTCGGGGTCGGGCGACTTGGGCAGCACCTCGCACACGAACGCCACGATCTGCACGTCCGGCGCGCTGATCTGGTTGTTCGCGATGACGCCGGTCTGGCTGCCGCTGTGGTCGGCCATGTTGAACCGGCCCGAGATGCTGAACGGACCGATGCCGACCGACGCCTTCGCCTTGATGGCGGTGTTCATCTGCTTGACGATCGTGTCGGTGAAGTTGCCCTTGACCAGCAGGTCCTTCGACAGGATCGCGGCGGTCGGGATGACCGTCATGGTGCCGGTCGGCGCGACGTCGGAGGCGATGTCCGCGCCGGTGGAGAACTGGCTGCCGTACGTCGGCGTGCCGGGCGCCCACCGCCACGCGCGGCTGGACAGCACCAGGGGGTTCATCCACGGGCGGTCCAGGCTGACGCGCAGGAGCTTGCAGCTGAACGCCAGCTCCGTCTGGGTCATCTTCGTGTACGACGAGTCCTTGCTGTAGTCGCCGTCGCCGGAGACCTTGAAGATGCCGAACGTGCCGTCCAGGCTGCCGGACACGCCGATGGCCTGGGACTCCTGCTGGTTGTCCATGTCCTTCTGGTCGAAGGAGAACGAGGTCCAGCCGTGCTCGCCGAACCACGACTTGTACGGCGGTGACACGCCGACGGGCTGGAACGGGCTGCCCAGCCCGGCGTCCTGGGCGCCCGTCTCGAACCGCTCGGTCAGCTTGTACCAGAACGTCTCCGGCTCCAGCGCCTCGTAGCGGGCGATGATCGCCGTGGCCGAGTCGACGGCGGAGCGGTGGCCGAGGCGCTGCCAGTCCTGGAGGGCCGCGGTGACCTTCCGCTTCAGGGACGGCGGGACGGGCGGGCCGCCGTCCTTGTAGTCCGCGTACGCGCTGTCGTAGGCCGTGATCGCGACCTCGTAGGCATCCCGGTACTTCTCGTAGACGTCCTCGTACTTCTCCGCGGTCTTGGTCGCGGCGTCGAGCTGCTTCAGCTGCTCGGGGGTGAGGTGCACCTCCGGTGCTTCCTTGTACTCGAGGACGGACCGGTAGTTGTTGTCGACCGAGCTCGCCGCGGGCTTGTACACCCAGCTGAACTGGGGGACGCGGCTGAGCAGCACGGACAGCGCGTACCAGTCGTCGAGGTCGTGCGCCGGGTTGAGGTCGGCGGGCACGTACTGGCCGGGGTTGAGGATCGCGAGCAGGAACTGCGGGTCCTGGCGCGCGGCGGTGGGGGAGTAGCGCGGTGGCAGCGGTTCGCCGAGCTCGGCGGCCAGTTCCGCGTCGCCCTGCTCGTCGGGCGTCACGCCGAGCGCGAGCGCCATCTTGGAGTACAGCTTGGTGAAGAGGGCGGCGTTCCAGTCGGTCACGACCCTCACCTCCCCGCCGTCGCGGGCTGCGCGGGCACGAACGGCAGCGCGCCGGCCACCTCGGGCACGCCGAGCCCTTCGGGGCTCAGCCAGCCCTGCGCGGTGCGGACGGCCACCAGGCAGGCCACTTCGCCGACGTGGACCGCGCTGAAGATGCGGTGCCCGTCGATCTGGATGCCCAGCACGTCCTGGTAGCTCGGCTGGCTGAACGGCATGGCGAGCATGACCCGGTTCGAGCCCGCGTACGCGGGGCTGACGGACTGCTGGAGCTTGTCGAGGTCGTCGATCACCCCGGGGACGAACGCGGCGCGGTTGTGCCACGACTCGGCCTTGAGCTCGACGATCACCTGCGCGTCCGGCGCGGCGGTCGTGTTGAGCAGCAGGTCGCACCGCTGCCGGGTGTTGGTGTAGACGGGCTGTTCCCGCAGGATCTCGGCGGTGGGCGCGGCCGTGAGGATGGACGCGGTCAGGTCGACCTGGATCCAGCCCTCCCACCCGCCCTTGACGGGCCAGTTGTACTTGAATTGGCCATCGCGCTGCCGGGTCCACCCCTGAATTGCTCCGATGAATTGCAGCACGTCGATGTGGGACATCATGCGCCTCCCAGTGGTCTCGATGTCCACTTCAGGTTGCGCGGCGCCGGCGGCGGTGGTCATCCACAATTTTGATGAAATCGCCGCCACGGGTGGCGCGGGTCGAAGTCGGGGCCGCAGCGGTGGGCGGTGGCCGCGGCGGCGGTCTGCGAGCGGACGTCGAGCTTGCGCAGGACCGCGGCGATCTGGCTGCGCACGGTGGCCACCGAGACCGACAGGTCGCGGGCGATGTCCTCGGCGCGGTAGCCCGCCGCGATGCCCGCCAGCACCCCCGCTTCGCGCTCGGTCAGCGTGCTGATGCGACGTGCCTCGTCGAGCCTCGCCCGCAGGCCGGCCAGTGCCAGGTCGCGTTCCGCGGCCGTGGGCGAGGCCGCCCGCAAGGCGTCGTGCAGGGCTTTGAGCAGGCATTCGTAGGGAAGGGCGGCGTCGACGGCCCGCGCGCCGCGGGCGACGTGGCCGATCAGGTCCTCGACGGCGCGGATGTCGCCCACCGCCACCACGACCCCGGCCCACCTGCCCTCGGCGGTGGGCAGGCGACCGGACTCGTCCTCCACGAGCACGACGCGGCGGGGGTTCGGCGGGCCCGGCGGCTCGGCCAGGCGGGGTCGCCAGCCGAGCAGCCGCAGGCCGCTGGCGAGCGCCTCGGCGAGCGCGTGCCCCTTGCCGAGCACCAGCACGTCCGCGTCGGGCGGCTGCTCGAAACGGGCGCCCCCGGTTATTCCGGGACCGTCGTCCGAAATGGTGGGCGGAGCCGAACAGCCACGTATCGGGAACAATGGGAAATCGCCCCCATCCCGAACCGGTGAACCGTTTCCAGCGATATTACCTCCGGTCGCGCATAGCGCGTCGCAATTCATCCCACCGGTTCAACGGGCCCTCCGGTGGCCACTCGGATGGCCGCACGGCGTACCGGCCGCCGGGGTGCGGTGTAGGCCGTTCGGACCAGTGGGTCACTCGGCGGGACCAGCGCCGCCACCTCCGCCGGCCGTGCCCGCCCGCGGTCCGCCTGGGTGGCTGCCAGGTCGCCCCCGGGAGGTTCACCACGCACCCCGCCGGCTACACCACCAGGCTCAGCAGGGCGGCCACCACGAACCCGACCACGGACAGGATGGTCTCCAGCACGGTCCACGTCTGGAGCGTCTCCTTCACCGACAGGCCGAAGTAGCGCGACACGATCCAGAACCCGCCGTCGTTGACGTGCGAGGCGATGATCGAGCCCGCGGCGATCGACATGACCACCAGCGCCAGCTGCGGCTGCGAGTAGTCCAGGTCGGCCACGACGGGCACGACGATGCCGGTCGTGGTCACGATCGCCACGGTGGCCGAGCCCTGCGCGATGCGCATGCCGCAGCTGATCACGTACGACAGCGCGATCACCGGCAGCCCGACGTCGGCCAGCGACGTGGCCAGCACCTTGCCGACACCCGTCGCGGACAGCACCGCGCCGAAGAACCCGCCCGCGCCGACCACCAGGAGGATCATCGCCACCGGCCGCAACGACGCGGCGGACAGCTCGGTCACCTGCTCGCGCGTCATGCCCCGGCGGAAGCCCAGCAGCCAGAACGCCAGCAGCACGGCGATCGTCAACGCCACCGCGGGCGTGCCGAAGAACGTGAACACGCCCAGCACGGTGGAGCCCTTGGGCAGCAGGATGCTGCCGAACGTGCCCGCCAGGATCAGCACCAGCGGCACCGCGATGATCCCCAGCACCAGCGACAGCGGCGGCTCGCCCTTGGCCTGCTCGCCGCGCGCCGTCTCCGCGGCGGCCAGCATCTCCTCCGGCACGGGCACGTGCAGCCGCTTGCCCATCCACGCGGAGAACAGCACGCCGCCGATGAACCACGACGGCAGCGCCACGGCCAGCGCCATGACGATGATCCAGCCGAGTTCCACGCCGAGCATGCCCGCCGCCGCGACGGGACCGGGGTGCGGCGGCATGAACGCGTGCGTCACCGACAGCCCGGCCAGCAGCGGCATGGCGTACAGCACGATCGACCGGCCGCTGCGCTTCGCGGCCACGTAGACCAGCGGAGCGAGCACGAAGATGCCGATGTCGAAGAACACCGGCACGCCGAAGATCAGCCCGGACAGGCCCATGGCGAGCGGGGCGCGGTTCTCGCCGAACGCCCGCAGCAGGGACCGGGTCAGCACCTCCGCGCCGCCGGAGGCCTCCAGGATCGAGCCGAGCAGCGTGCCGAGGCCGATGATCGCGGCGACGTGGCCGAGGATGCCGCCGAAACCCTTCTCCACCAGGGAGTCCGACGCCTTCTGCGCCGAGCCGACCAGCGTCTCCACGGGCAGGCCCGCGGCGAGCGCGACCAGCAGGCCGACCACGAGCAGCGCGATGAACGGCTCGACCTTCCACCTGATGATCATCGCCAGGAGGAGGGCGATGCCGATCGCGGACAGCGTCAGCAGCCCTCCCGTGCTGTGCTGCAACCAGTCGATCACGGGCGGCTCCGGTGGTGTCGCAGGGAACGGCCGGGCAGGGCGTCGGTCCGCCCTCCCTCGTCGAGCACGGGCACCCCGTTGACGACGACGTGGGTGATGCCCGCGGCGGCCTGCCGGGGTTCGGCGAACGTCGCGGTGTCGGCGATCGCGTCGGGGTCGAACAGGACGAGGTCGGCGGCGTGCCCCTCGCGGACGAGTCCCCGGTCGGCGAGCCGGAGCCGCCGCGCGGCCCGCCCGGTCAGGTGGGCCACGCACTCCTCCAGGCCCAGCACGCCGAGTTCGCGCACGTACCGGGCGAGGTAGCGGGGGAACGTGCCCCACGCGCGCGGGTGCGGCCGGTCGCCGACCAGCAGGCCGTCGCTGCCGCCGGTGTGCGCGGGGTGCCGCATGATCGCGCGGACGTTGTCCTCGTGGCCGACGTGCATCAGGCACGAGGTGCCCAGCCGTTCGGAGAGCAGCACGTCGAAGTACAGCTCGGCGGGCGGCCGGCCCGCCCGGCGCGCCGACTCGGCGACCGAGTGCCCGACCAGGTGGGCGTTCTCGGCCTTGCGCACACCGTTGACCTCGATGGCGGACCAGTCGACCGGCACGCCGTGGCAGCCGTCGGAGCCGGTCTCCTCGACCTCGACCCGGATCCGCTCGCGGGTGCCCGGATCGGCCAGCCGGGCCAGGGTGGCCTCCGGTCCGCCCTCGCCCGCCCAGCTGGGCAGCAGCGCCGACAGGTACGTCGCGCCGGGCAGGTACGGGTAGGTGTCGAGGGTGATGTCCGCGCCGTCCGCGATCGCCCGGTCCAGCAGGTCCAGCAGCTCGCCCGCCCGACCCCGGTTGACCTCGAAGTTCATCGTGGCGTGCGCGAGGTGCAGCGGGCAGCCGGCGTCACGCGACACGCGCACCATCTCCGCGTACGCCTCCAGCGCGCCCGCGCCGTAGCTGCGGTGGTGCGGGCTGTAGAACCCGCCGTGCGCGCCGACGACCCGGCACAGCTCGGTCAGCTCGGCGGTGTCGGCGTACATGCCGGGCGTGTAGGTCAGGCCGGACGACATGCCCATCGCGCCCTCGCGCAACGACCGCGCCAGCACCTCCCGCATCCGGTCCAGCTCGGCGTCGGTGGCGGGCCGGTCCTCGTAGCCGACGCACAGCATCCGCAGCGTGCCCTGCGGCACGAGGTAGGCGGCGTTGACCGCGATGCCCCGGTCGAGGCGGTCCAGGTACTCGCCGACGGAGCGCCAGCCCCAGTCGAAGCCGGGCGGGTCGTCGTTCCACCCGGCCAGCTGCGCGCGCAGCACGGCCAGCACGTCGTCGTCCACGGGCGCGTAGGACAGCCCGTCCTGGCCGAGGACCTCGGTGGTGACGCCCTGGGACACCTTGGCCAGGTGGTCGGGGTCGGCCAGCACTTGGACGTCGGAGTGGGAGTGCATGTCGATGAAGCCGGGCGCGAGGACCCGGCCGTCGGCGTCGATCACCCGCCGCCCGTCGAGCCGGTCGCCGATCGCGGCGATCCGCCCGTCGCGCACGCCCACGTCCGCCCGGTAGGAGGGCGCGCCGGTGCCGTCCACCACCCGTGCGCCCCTGAAGACGATGTCCACGCCGAACCCCCTAGAAGTAGGTGCGGATCAGGTCGACCACGGTGGTGCCCTCGACCACCGGGATCAGCGGCCACTTGTCGAACACCGTGCAGGGGTGGGACAGGCCGAGGCCCACCCAGTCGCCGACCTCGACGTCGTCGCCGGACAGCCGCACGAACGCGTGCTGGTCGTTGAGCGCGGTGACCTCGGCGGAGAACGGCCGCTCGACGCCGTCCAGGCCGCGCCGGACCTGCGGCTCGGGCAGTCCCTCGTCGAACGACGCGTCCCGCTTGCCCAGCGTCAGCAGCGCCAGGTCGGGCTGCGGACGTGAGGTGACCTGCGCCCACGCGCGCAACGCGCTGCGGAACGGTTGCGCGCCGGGCGTGCGGCCCAGGGGCGAGATGCCGCGGTAGAACCCGTCGTCGTGGGTGATGTACGCGCCGCTGCGCAGCACCGGCCGCACCGGGAACGGCCACGGCTCGGTGAGCTTCGCCGCCACCTGGTCGAAGTACGCGCTGCCGCCGGCGGTGACGATCGGCTCGTCCACCCAGAACAGGTCCCGCGCGGCGATCGCCAGCTCGCGCAACGAGGTCAGGTAACCGTCCACGACGGACCGCGCGGCCGGTGACGCGTCGTGCGCCAGCGCGCCCTCGTAGCCGCCGACGCCGGCCAGGCGCAGCGCGGGGCTCGCGGCGGCGGCCCTGGCCACCTCCAGCGCGGTGGCCAGGTCCCGCGCGCCGGTCCGCCCGCCGCGCGCCCCGAGCTCGACCAGCACGTCGACCGGCCGTTCGACCGCGCCCAGCGCCTCGGTCATCCGCGCCACGCCCGCGACGGAATCGACCCAGCAGGTGAACTCGAACGTGTCGTCGGCGGCCAGTTCCGCGGCCAGCCACCGCAGCCCGGCGGGGTCGACGAGCTGGTTGGCCAGCACCACCCGCGCCACCCCGAACGCCCGGTAGACCCTCAGCTGGCTGGTGTTGGCCGCGGTGATCCCCCACGCGCCGTGCGCCAACTGGCGGGCGAACAGCTGCGGGGCCATGGTCGTCTTGCCGTGCGGCGCCAGCAGCACGCCGTGGTCGGCGCACCAGCGGGCCATGGTGGCGAGGTTGTGCTCCAGCGCGGCGGCGTCCAGCACGACCAGGGGTCCGACGAACCCGTCGGCGAACAGGTCGAGCCGGCGGGCGGCCACGTCGCCGATCGTGGCGCCGAACGCGTCGGCGGGCAGGCCCTTGAACCGCCAGTCGACCCGCTCGTCGCGGATGGCGGCCACAGCGTCGAGATCCACGTCTCCCGCTCCTAACGTTGCGCATTTTGCAACGGCTATTGCGCGATGTGATGCTGGAGTGTGTAACATTCGGTCACCGCCGCCGTCAATCAAGGAGTTCGGATGCGGTTCGACCTGCCGGGCGGCGTGGTGTGCCTGGGCGAGACCATGGCGGTGCTGTTGCCCGCCGAACCCGGTCCGGTGCGCGCGGCGCGCACGTGGACCCGGGCGATCGGCGGCGCCGAGTCCAACGTGGCCATCCACCTGGCCCGGCTCGGCGTGCGCAGCCGCTGGGTGAGCGCGGTGGGCGACGACGCGTTCGGCGGGGCGGTCCTCGACGCGGTCGGCGGCGCTGGCGTGGACGTCACCGGCGTGCGCGTCGACCCCGACCGGCCGACCGGCCTCTACGTCAAGGAAGCCGACGCCGCCGGCAGCCCCGTGCGGTACTACCGGCGCGGCTCGGCGGCGTCCGCGATGGGACCGGCCACGCTGGACCGGCTGCGGTGGGACGACGTCGCGCTGGTGCACGTCAGCGGCATCACCGCGGCGCTCTCGGACAGCTGCCTCGAGCTGCTGCGCGCCGTCCTGCGCCGGCCGCGGTCCGCGCCGGTGTCGTTCGACCTGAACTGGCGGCCCGCGCTGTGGCACGACCGCGACCCGGCCGTGCTGCGGGACCTCGCCGACGCGGCCGACATCGTGCTCGCCGGCGCCGACGAGGCGCACGCCGTGTGGGGGACCGGCGACCCGGCGGCGCTGCGGGCGTTGCTGCCCGGCCCGACGACGCTCGTGGTCAAGCACGGCGCACGCGGCGCGACCGTGGTCGAGGGCGGCGCGTCGACGTTCCAGCCGGGCCTGCGGGTGGACGTGGTGGAACCCGTCGGCGCGGGCGACGCGTTCGCCGCCGGCTACCTCGCCGCGCACCTCGCCGGCGAGCCACCGGCGCGCCGACTGCGCGCCGGGCACCTCCTGGCCGCCTCCGCGCTGCTCACCAGGGAGGATGTCGGCGAGTCGCTGCCGCCCGCGGTGACCGTGCCACTGCTGGACGCCGATTCCCGCACGTGGGCCGCCGCACACCTGAGGAGACGTCGATGAGCCAAAGCCTGGACCGGGCGCTGACCCTGGTGGGGGAACTGGCCACCGGGCCCAAGACGCTGGACGAGCTGTCGGGCGTCATCGAGGTGCACAAGTCGACCACCATGAGGCTGCTGCGCACGCTGGAGTCGCACCGGTTCGTGCAGCGCGAGGGCGTGCACCACTACCGGCTGGGCACCGCCCTGTTCGACCTGGCCAACCGGGCGCTGGAGGAGCGGGACGTGCGGCGCAGCGCCGAGAACGCCCTGCGCGAGCTCAACGCCCGCACCGGCTACACCGTCCACCTGGCCTCCTACGAGGACGGCGAGGTCATCTACATCGACAAGTACGACAGCACCCACCCGATGCGGATGTACTCGCGCATCGGCAGACGGGCCCCGCTGCACTGCACCGCCGTGGCCAAGGTGCTGCTGTCGGACCTGCCCGAGCCGCGCCGCCGCGAGGTCGCCCGGTCCATCGACTACGTGCCGCTGACCGCGAACACCATCACCACGCCGGACGCGTACCTGGCCGAGCTGGACCGCGTCCGCGCCGCCGGCTACGCCGTCGACAACGCCGAGCACGAGGACTTCATCCACTGCGTCGCCGCGCCCATCCGCGGCGCCCGCGGCGAGGTCGTCGCCGCCGTGTCGATGTCCGTGCCCAAGGTGCTGCTGGACTTCGACGGGCTGCTCGGCCACCTGCCCGACCTGCTCGCCACCGCGCGGGCCGCCTCCGTCGAGTGCGGCTGGACGCCGCGCGACTGAAGACCCACCAGGAAGGAAACGCACAACCCATGGCGAAGACCGAGATCAGGACCGCCGACGCGCCCACCCCCGTGGCCGCGTTCTCCCAGGGCGTCCGCAAGGGACCCGTGCTGCAGGTGGCGGGCCAGGTCGCGTTCGACCCGGCCACCGGCGCCGTCGTCGGCGACACCGTGGCCGAGCAGACCAGGCAGGCGATGCGCAACGTGATCGCCGTGCTGGCGGCCGGCGGCGCGACCCTCGCCGACGTGGTGATGCTGCGCGTCTACCTCACCGACACCGCGCACTTCGCCGAGATGAACGCCGCCTACGGCGAGTTCGTCACCGAGGAGCCGTTCCCCGCCCGCACCACCGTCTACGTCGGCCTGCCCGACAAGCTGCTGGTCGAGATCGACGCCCTCGCGGTGGTCGAGTAGCCGTCACGGAGCCGGGGCGTCCGGGGGCAGCTTCGCCTGCGCCACGTCCGCCCCGCTCAGCTTCGCCCCCTCAAGTCCGAACCGGTCAGGCCGACGTCACGCAGACCGGCGCCGGCAACGCCCTCCGCACGACCTCGCGCAGCCTCGTCCTCTGCTCCTCGTCCTCTGGTCCGCTCCTGATCTTCCGCGACCAGGCAGGGTCGACACCCCTCATGCGGAACACAGTGCCAGTCCCGCCGAAAAGTGCCCGAATGGGCGACCAACGGCCCCGGCAGTTGCCCGAACGGGCGATCGCGCGTACTTCTGCCGGTTGTTCTGCGTGGTGTCGGGCGCGCGCGGGCGATTGACTGGCCACAACCCCAAGAGCACGTCAGGGAAGGACCCGGCGATGGCTAGGAACGCATCACCGATCGGCTGATCGACAGCGGCCTCACAGAGCAGCGGCCTGGTCGCGGGACACCCCAGCCGCGACCGGGTCGCCCAGGTCGTCGAGCACGTCGGCCAACGCGCCGAGCACGACCGCCAGCCGGTGGTGCCGGTGATCCGACGCCAGCGCCGCCGCCCGCGTCAGCTCCACCCGCGCGCCCTCCGGATCGCCGAGCCGGTGCAACGCCAACCCGCGCAGGTAGTGGGCGTCGCACAGGCTCGGCGGCGCGGTCGCCGAGCGCAACAGCTCCAACGCCTCGTCCGCCGCCGCCAGCACCTCCGGCCACCGCTGCAACCGACCCAGCGTGTCCGCCGTGCGCACCAGCAGCGTCGCCGACATCTCGCTCGCCATCACCGGCGCCAGGTCCAGCTTCCCCGCCCGCACGTTCGCCAGCAGCTCCCGGTGCACCCGCACCGCGTCCTCGTACCGCGCCAACCCGTCGAGCACCAACCCCAGGCACGACAACGAGATCTGCTCACCCAGCGGGAACCCCGCCTGCCGGAACAACTCCTGCGCCCGCACCGCGCTGACCTGCGCCTCCTCCAACCGCCCGGTCCGCAGCTCCGACACCGACCGGTAGTGCACCGCCCAGCCCTGCTCCGTCACGTCACCCGCCGCCACCGACGCGCGCCACGCCTCGTCGTACAACGCCAACGCCTCCGGGTACCGGCGCATCAGCACCGACAGCGTCCACGTCAGGAAGTTCAGCTGCACGGCCTCGTCGCGCACGCTGCCCAACGCCCGCGCCGCCGCCACCCCCGCGGTGAACACCTCGACCCACGTCTCGGCCCGCCCGCGCTGGTCGGAGTACCAGTGCATCGCGGTGGCCAGCCGCAGCACCTCCGCGGGCAACCCGTTCGAGGCCGCCCACCGCATCGCGCCCAACCAGTTCGCGGCCTCCGCGGTCAGCCACGCGTCCGCGTCCTCCTGGCTGCCCAACGGCCCCGACGGCGTCGTGCGCGCGTCCGGGCCGAAGAACCCGGCCGCCGCCACCGCCGTGCCCAGCAGCCAGTCCGCCATCCGCCGCCGCCCCTGCGCCACCACCGGCGCCGGCTCCTCGTCGAGCAGCCGTTCACCGGCGAACACCCGGATCAGGTCGTGGAACACGTACCGACCGGGCACCTCCGCGGTGTCCAGCAGGCTCATGTCCACCAACTCCTCCAACGTGTCCTCGGCCGCGAACCGGTCCACGTCGGCCAGCACCGCGGCCAGGTCCGGCCCGAAGTCCGCGCCCGGCACCAGCGACAACCGGCGGAACAACACCGCCGCCTTCTCGCCGAGCTGCCGGTAGGACATCTCGAACGCCGTCCGCACCTGCAGGTCGCCCGCCGTCAACGCCGACAACCGCCGCCGCTCGTCCACCAGCTGCCCGGCCAGGTGCCCGATCGTCCACTTCGGACGACTCGCGAGCCGGTTGCCCGCGATCCGCAGCGCCAGCGGCAGGTGACCGCACAGCTTCGCCACCCGCGCCGTCGCCACCGGCTCCGCACCCACCCTCGCCCGCCCCGCGATCGCGCCGAGCAGGTCGAACGACTCGACCGGGTCCAGCACGTCCAACCCCAGCCGGTGACCCGCCTCCAACCCGCCGAGCACCAACCGGGACGTCACCAGCACCAACGACCCCGACCCCGTCGCCAACAACGGCCGCACCTGCGCCTCGTCGGACGCGTTGTCCAGCACCAGCAACGTCGACCGCTCCCGCAACCGCGCCCGGTACAGGTCCGAGCGCTCCGCCTCGCCCGCCGGGATCTCCTTCTCCGGCACGCCCAGCGCCACCAGCATCCGGTGCACGACCTCCGACGGGTGCACCGGCCGCACGTCCATCCCGCGCAGGTTGAAGAAGAAGCACCCGTCCGCGAAACGAGACGCCAACTGGTACGCCGCCCGCACCGCCAACGCCGTCTTCCCCGCGCCCGGCGGACCGTGCACCACGACCAACGAGGTGGTCCGCGTCCCCTCCGCCACCGCCGCCAACTCGGCCAGCTCGACCTCGCGACCCGTCAGGTCGGCCACGTCCGGCGGCAACGCCGACGGCGTCGCGGGCGACGGCGCGCGCCGCGCCCGACCCTCCTTGGCCGCGTCCAGCAACTCCCGGATCTCGTGCTCCGCCAACGAGAGCACACCGGCCAGCGCCTCCACCGTGCGCCGCTGGGGCCCCTTCGCGCGACCGCGCTCCATGTCGCTGATCGCCCGCACGCTGACCCCGGAACCCTCCGCCAGCTCCTCCTGCGTCAACCGGACCCGCAACCGGTGTGCGCGCAGCAGCTCACCGAACGTCATCCCCACGCTTGCGACAGTAGTGCCACCCGCCGCGACACCGACCCGCGGTCGCGGCGACGACCGTCACGTCGGTTTCCGGTAACGCCCGGGTGGTAAGACCACACCTCATGAAGTGGTACGCGGATCGTTCGCCCCGACTGGCGTGGCAAGTGGTCGCCGACCTGCTCGCGGTCGCCTGGACCTGGTTCTGGGTGGACGTCGCCACGGCGGTGGGCGACGCGGTCCGCGCGCTGCGCGCGCCCGGCGACGGCCTGACCACCGCCGGGCAGGGCCTGAGCGACACGTTCGGCGACGCCGCCGCCAAGGCCCGCGAGGTGCCGCTGGTCGGCGGGAAGCTCGCCGACGCGCTCGAACGCGGCCGCTCCGCCGGCGGCACGCTGACCGACGCGGGCCAGGCCCAGGTGGCGGCCGTCGAGTCCACCGCGCTGTGGCTCACCACCGCGCTCATCGCCATCCCGCTGGCGTTCGTGCTGATCACGTGGCTGCCGCTGCGGCTGCGGTTCGCCCGACGGGCCGCGGTGGCGCGGCGGCTGCGCGACCAGGGACGGCTCGACCTGCTCGCGCTGCACGCGCTGACCACCCTGTCGCTGCACGACCTGGCGACGTTCCCCGGCGACCCGGTCGAGGGCTGGCGGCGGCAGGACCCCGAGGTCATCGAGGCGCTGGCCGCCCGGCGGCTGCGGGCCAGCGGCGTCCGGCCGTGACGCCGGGGCCCGCTCCGACCCCGGCGTCACGTCGCGATCACGCCATCCGGTGCCAGAAGACCTGGCCCGTCGGACCGTAGAGCACCACGTTCGAGTCGTTCTGCACGATCAGCCGGTCGGCCGCCGTGCCGTGCGTGTTCGTGTGCCACACCGGCTGACCGGCCTCCGTGTAGATCACCAGGTTGCCGTCGTGCTGGAGGACCACGTACGCCGCGCCCGTGCCGTGCGTGTTCGTGTGCCACAGCGCCTGACCGGCCGCCGTGTACAGCACCAGGTTGCCGTCACCCTGCATGACCAGCGTGAACCGGCCGTCCTGGGACACCTTGGCCTGCCCCGCCCGCAGGCCCTCGCCCCGGACCAGCGTGTCGGCGCCCGGCTGCGGCGGCGGCGCGGAACCCGTGAACAGCAGCGCGTTCGGCGAGCCCGTGCCCGGGTTGCCCACCTTGTTCGGCGTCGCGGCGGACACCAAGGCGTCCCGGACCTGCTGCGGCGACGCGCCCGGATTACCCGCCAGGACCAGCGCGGCGGCGCCCGCCACGTGCGGCGACGCCATCGACGTCCCGCTGATCGTGTTCGTGGCGGTGTCACCCGTGCTCCACGCCGACGTGATGCCCACGCCCGGCGCGAACACGTCCGTGCACGTGCCCCAGTTCGAGAACGTCGCCCTCGCGTCGGAGCTGTCCGAGGCGTTGACCGTGATCGCCTCCGCCACCCGGGCGGGTGAGTACGAGCACGCGTTGGCGTTCGAGTTGCCCGACGCGACGGCGTACGTGACGCCCGACGCGATGGACCGGCGCACGGCCGCGTCCAGCGTGTCGTTCGCGCCGCCGCCGAGGCTCATGTTCGCCACGGCCGGCTTCAGCGCGTTCGCCGTGACCCAGTCCACCCCGGCGACGACGCCCGCGATCGTGCCCGAACCGGAGCACGTGAGCACCTTCACGCCGTGCAGCCGGACGGCCTTCGCCACACCGTGCGCCGCGCCGCCGACCGTGCCCGCGACGTGCGTGCCGTGACCGTTGCAGTCCGTGTTGTTGCCGTCACCGGTGGTGTTGGCGTCGAAGGTCGCCCGGCCGCCGAAGTCCGCGTGCGTGGCGCGGATGCCGGTGTCGATGATGTAGGCGTGCACGTTGCCCGCCGTGGTCGCGTAGCCGTAGTTCGCGTTCAGGGGCAGGTCGCGCTGGTCGACGCGGTCCAGGCCCCACGACGGCGGGTTCGGCTGGTCCGCCAGGGCCTCCACCCGCTGGTCCTGCGCGACGTAGGCCACCGCCGGGTCGGCCGCCAACCGCTTCGCCGCCCGTTCGCTCATGGTCGCCGCGAAACCGTTCAACGCCGACCGGTACCGGTGGGTGACGTGGGCGCCCACCTTCGCCGCCAGCACGTCCGCGCCGGCGCCGTCCTCCAACACCACGATGTAGCTGCCCGGAACGGCCGTCGGGCCACCGGCGTCGCGGATCTGCGGCTCGGCGGCCTGCGCGGGCGCCACGCCCAACACCGCCGCCAACACCACCGACGCACCGACACCGACCGCTCGGACTGATCGAATCCAGGGCGCGCGTAACTCTCCCATGTGGGGTTCTCCCTCGTGCAGGGTCGAGGATCAGGAGTTCGCGCGAACCCCTCCGACCCTGGCACGCCCACGTGCCGAACCTCCACCTCCCCGCAAAGCAACCCTTCGGCATCGGGCAGCGGACACGCAATCGTGCGGGGAACAGCACCGACCAACGGGTGAAACCCCACCGCCGGCGGCCGTGCCGCCCGCCCGACTGCGCGACCCTCAGGTGACTCACGCGGCGATCCGGAGGTGTCGCAGCCGTGGTGCGCCAACCCGAGCCGACGGTGCGGAACACGTCGACCGCCGACACCATCGGCACCGTCGTCCAGGTCGGCGTGGTGAAGGGCGGCATCAGCGTCCACCACCCGCATCCACTACCCGTCCCCCGGAACCTCCCGCCCCGCACGCCCACCTTCACCGACCGCCACGACGACCTCGCCCGGATCTGTGCCGACACCATTGGTACACCGCCCGTGCTCGTGGTGGACGGCATGCCCGGCGTCGGCAAGAGCGCCCTGGTGGTGCACGCCGCGCACGAACTGGCCCAGCGCTACCCGGACGGTCAGGTGTACCTCGACATGCGCGGCTACACCGCCGGGCAGTCACCGCTGAGCACCGGTGAAGCGCTCGGCATCCTGTTGGAGACGCTCCACGTGCCGCCCCGCACCATCCCCCGATCACTCGAAGCCAGGGTGGCGCTGTGGCGCTCGTTGCTCGCTCCCCGGAAGCTCCTGATCGTCCTGGACAACGTCGTGCGCTTCGCCGACGCCAGACCGCTGCTGCCCGGAACGGGGATGTCCCGGTGCCTGGTCACCAGCCGACGGAGGATCGGTGTCGCGGACGGCGTGACCACGCTCTCCCTCCGCACCCTGCCCGTGCGGGAAGCGGCCGACCTCTTCGCGAAGTGCGCCGGACTCCCTCCGACCCCGGCGATCCGACCCGACACCCTCCACCTGGTCCGCAACTGCGGCCACCTCCCGTTGGCGATCACCATCGCCGCCGCCTGGCTCCGCAAGCACAGCGCCTGGAGCGTCGCGGAACTCGACACCAAACTCACCGACGCGGTCGCCGTGCTCGGACTTCAGGGGGAGGACGCTCACGTGGCCACGGCGTTCCAGCTGTCGTACCGGGACCTCACGCCACCTGCGCAGGAGCTGTTCCGCGCACTGGCCTTGCACCCTGGACCCGACATCTCCGCGCACTCGGCCGCCGCGCTGCGCTCGCTCGACCACGCCACCGCGCAGCGACTCCTCGACCACCTCTTCGACCGCCACCTGCTCGAAGAACACCGACCGGGCCGTTACCGGATGCACGACCTCGTCCGCGAGTTCGCCCGCGAGCTCGGCCGAGAGCACGACGACGAGGCCGACCGCGCTCTGTCCGTCCGCCGTCTCCTCGAAGACCTCTTCCGCAGGGCACAGGCAGCAGCACGACTCATCCCCACACCGATCAGCACACCTCGGGACGACACGCCCGAAGACGACGGGCGGCGTCACGCGGAGCCGACCGACTACTCCAGTGCCATCCAGTGGTTCAGGTCGGAGCTGCCCAACCTGGTCTCCTGCGTGCGCTACGCGTCGGCCCACGACGTGAAGCCCTACGCCTGGTCGATCGTCGCCGAGATCGGGCATGTCCTGTGCATCTGCGGAGACAGTGAGGAAGTGCCGGCAATCCACACGGCCGCGATCGAGGCGGCCGAGGCGCACGGTGAGCTGTCGGCACAGCGCGGCATGTTGCTCAACCTCGGCACGGTCCACCTCCAACAAGGCGACTACCCGGCCGCGCGAGCGGCGCTCACCCGGGCGCTCCGGATCTCGCCCGACGCCCACGACCAGCGGGGCATCGCCCTGTCGTTCACCTACCTCGGTGGCGCGAGCCAACAAGAGGGGAACTACGCCGATGCGTCCGCCCACCTGGAGCGGGCGCGCAGGATCTTCGTGGAACTGGGCGACCTCCACGGAGAAGCCGAGGCGCTCGGTCGGATCGGGGTCGTGCACCTCCAACAGGGCGAACGGACAGCCGCCCTCGCGTCCTTGCAACGCGCCTTTGCCCTGTTCGCGCAGGTGGGCGACCGACGAGGGGTGGCCGGCGCACTGGTCCACATCGGCGTCGTCCACTACCGGCTCACCGGCGACGTCCCGGCGGCCCTGCGACACCTGGGCGAAGCCCTCCTCGTCAACCGCGAACTCGGCGACCGCTACGACGAGGCCTGGACGCGTTCGGGCATCGGCATCGCCCACCGGGTCGCGGGTGAGCCGGAAGAGGCGCTGACACACCTCGACCAGGCCTTGCGGTCGCACCGTGAGATCGGCGACCGCCAAGGCGAGGCCACCGCCCTCGTGCACCTCGGCGCGGTGCAGCGGCAGCTCGGCAACGCCGACGTCGCCCGGGAGCTGCTCGAGGAGGCGCTGGACCTGGCCAGGGCGATCGGCAACCGCCGCGAAGAGGCCAACGCGCTCGCCGAACTGGGCGAACCGGGGCCCGGGGAATGAGCTGTCAGTACACGGGGCCGGTGTACTTCTCGCCGGGGCCCTGGCCCGGCTCGTCCGGGTACGCCGACGCCTCGCGGAACGCCCGTTGCACGGACTGCAACCCCTCGCGCAGCGGCCCGGCGTGCGGGCCCAGGTACTCGGCGGACGCGGTGACCAGGCCGGCCAGCGCGGTGATCAGGCGGCGTGCCTCGTCGAGGTCGCGGCGAGGGCTGTGCTCGGGGTCTTCGTCGGCCAGGCCGAGGCGCTCGGCGGCGGAGGAGAGCAGCATGATCGCCGCCTTGCTGATCACCTCGACGCTGGGAACATCGGACAGGTCGCGGACGTTGTTCGAAGGCAGGTCGGTCACGGGAGCCATTCTCGCAACCGCCCCCGACCGGTCGCCGATTCGGGGGTTGACAAGGCCATCTGCTACTATTCTCCGCGCGACCAGTCCCCACACGTGTGGGGACGGCAAGTGGAGCCCCGCTCCCACCCGAGTCTGCCGCTTCGTGCAGGTGGCCGGGTCCGGTCCATCGAAGGGTCGACTGCGCCCTTCGTTGTGCGATCGGTAGGAAGCGGGCCTCACACCGGGCAGGTGTGGGGCCTCTTGTCTTTGGCGCACAACGAGTCACAAAGGACGTGAATGACAAGTCCCTCGAACCGAGGTGCTCCGGTGAGCACCGAGCCGCGCATCAACGACCGCATCCGCGTGCCCGAGGTTCGTCTGGTCGGGCCGAACGGCGAGCAGGTCGGGATCGTTCGCATCGAGGACGCGCTCCGACTCGCCCAGGAATCGGATCTCGACCTCGTCGAGGTCGCCGCACAGGCTCGGCCGCCGGTCTGCAAGCTCATGGACTACGGCAAGTTCAAGTACGAGAGCGCGCAGAAGGCCCGTGAATCGCGCCGCAACCAGCAGCTGACGGTCATCAAGGAGCAGAAGCTCCGGCCGAAGATCGACCCGCACGACTACCTGACGAAGAAGGGCCACGTGGCCCGCTTCCTGTCGCACGGGAACAAGGTCAAGGTGACCATCATGTTCCGCGGCCGTGAGCAGTCCCGGCCGGAACTGGGTTACCGACTGCTGCAGAGGCTCGCCGAGGACGTCGCCGAGCTGGGGTTCGTCGAGTCGAACCCGAAGCAGGACGGCCGCAACATGATCATGGTGTTGGCGCCGCACAAGACCACGAAGACCCGTCCGATCAAGAACGACAGCGCCGACGAGGCGACGGACGAGTCTGTCGAAGAGTGATCTCCCGGCCTCCGGGCCGGGAGCAAGCATGGCCGCCCCCATCCCCGGTGGCTGCACGAGACTGAGGACGGAAATGCCCAAGAACAAGAGCCACAGCGGGACCTCCAAGCGCGTGAAGGTCACCGGCAGCGGCAAGCTCGTCCGCGAGAAGGCCGGCAAGCGCCACCTGCTGGAGAAGAAGTCCAGCAAGCTGACGCGTCGTCTCGCCGGCACGACCGAGGTCGCGAAGAACGACGTGCCGCGGCTGAAGAAGCTGCTCGGCCTCTGAACGTCCGAGGCCGTCCGAGCCTCCGAGGCCTAAGACCTTCACCCCCTTGAACACCGGGGTCGGCCCCCACCGGCCCCACGAGATCGACAGGATGGACCCGTGGCACGCGTCAAAAGGGCAGTGAACGCCCAGAAGAAGCGCCGTACCACCCTTGAGCTCGCCAGCGGCTACCGCGGCCAGCGTTCGAGGCTGTACCGCAAGGCCAAGGAGCAGGTGCTCCACTCGCTCAACTACGCCTACCGGGACCGCCGCGCCCGCAAGGGTGACTTCCGGAAGCTGTGGATCCAGCGCATCAACGCCGGTGTCCGCGCCAACGGCATGACGTACAACCGCTTCATCCAGGGCCTGCGGCTCGCCGGCATCGAGGTGGACCGCAAGATCCTCGCCGAGCTGGCCGTCAGCGACCCCGGCGCGTTCACCGCGCTGGTCGAGGCCGCTCGCGCCGCCCTGCCGAGCGACGTGAACGCGCCCGTCGAGGACAAGGCCTGAGCGCGGACGATCGCGCACCACGACCCGGGGATGCTCCGTTTACCGAACGGACACCCCGGGTCGTTGCCGCTAAGCGGCTGACCAGGCGTTCCGGCCGTGATCGCGCCGAACGGTTCCTCGCCGAGGGCGCGCAGGCCGTGCGCGAGGCCCTGGCCTGGGCGGCAGCCGGGCGCGGCCGGGTGCACGAACTCTTCGTCACCGCCGACGCCACCACCCGCAACGGTTCGCTGGTGCACGCCGCGGTCGACGCCGGCGTGCCCGTCAGCCCCGTGACCGACAAGGCCGCCGCCGCGCTGTCGGAGACCGTGACGCCGCAGGGCATCGTCGCCGTGTGCTCGCTGGTCGACGTGCCGGTGGCGGAGGCGCTCTCGCCGGGCGTGCGGCTGGTGGCCGTGCTGCACGGCGTGGCGGACCCCGGCAACGCCGGCACGGTGGTGCGCGTGGCCGACGCGGCGGGTGCCGACGCGGTGATCTTCGCGGGCGACGCGGTCGACCCGCACAACGGCAAGTGCGTGCGCGCGTCCACGGGCAGCGTGTTCCACCTGCCGATCGCGCGGGTGCGGGACGCGGATGCGGCGTTCGCGGCGTGCCGGGAGGCGGGGCTGCGGCTGGTCGCGGCGGACGGGTACGCGCCGGAGGACCTGGTGACGGCCGACCTGCGCGGTGATCTCGCGGCGCCGACCGGGTGGGTCTTCGGCAGCGAGGCGCACGGGTTGCCGGACGAGGTCGTGGCGAGCTTGGACGCTTCGCTGAAGGTGCCGATCTACGGCGAGGCGGAGAGCCTCAACCTCGCGACCGCCGCAGCGGTGTGCCTCTACGCTTCCGCTCGCGCTCAGCGGGTCTGACGAGACGGCTCGGCTGACTGCTCGCGGGACGGCTCGGCTGACTGCTCTGCGGTTCTGTTCGGTGGTGTTGCTCGGTGGTTCTGCCGGGTGAGGGTTGCCAGCGGCCGGCGATGGCTCGGCGGTCTCACGCGGCGCGGCGCGGCTGGCTCGGTGGGGTCGGCTGGCGACGGTTCGGTGTGGCCGGTGACTGGTGGCTGGTGGTGGTGAGGCCGGTGGTGGGTGGTTGGGGCACGTGGTGCTGGTGCCTTGGCCGGCCTCCTTCTTGTTCTAGGCGACGCGCGAGTTCGATTTTGGTTCTCGCCAGAACGGTGATTCGCTCGATCTGGTGATCATGGTTGACATTTGTGCCGAAGCGGTGGCGGCGTGCTGACCAGCGGGTTTGGTGGTCAGCACGCCGAATCGTCAGGTGTCCAGGCGGGTGGTGAGGGTGCGGAGTAGGGGGTCTCCCGAGGTCGGTTTGGACTGGGTTCGGAGAGCTTGCTCGAGCACGTTCGCGATGTCGCCGAGGATCTGCGGCGGGGTCTCGTCGGTCAGCAGGGTGCCGGCCCGGCGGGTTTCGGCTTCCGCGTTGGCCGCATCTCCGGACTCCAGGAGGAACCTCGCGCCCCGGGCCACCAGGAACGTCTGCCAGTCCGAGTCGCCCAGTTGGGCGGCCAGCTCCTCGGCGATGCCGTTCTGCTCGATCGCCGCCGCGTGTTCACCCGCCTGGACGTGCAGGAACGCCCGGATCGCGGCGATCCGCGCGGTCAGGTGGGTGCGGTGGTCGGGGTCCTCGACGGCGGGCAGGAGTTGTTCCGCCTCGGTCAGGGTGGTGGCGCACTCGGCGGCCTCTTCGTTCGGCAGCGCGGCGGCGGCCTCGACCAGGGAGCCCGCGGCTTCGGCCGGTTCCGACACCTCCTGCCACGCGGCCGCGGCGCCCTGGTAGGCGGACGCGGCTTCCAGCGGCAGGTCGAGGCGGCGCAGGACGCCCGCCAGGACGTCCAAGACCATGGCACGCCGCCACGGCTCGTCGGCCGGCACGAGGCCCAGGGCCACTTCCAGGTGACGGCGGGCGGCCTCGGTCTCGTCCAGCCGGGCGCACACCTGACCCAGCCGGTAGCGGACGGGGACGACGATGTCCGGGTCCACCTCGCCGCCGTCGATCACGCGCACGGCCTCTTCCAGGGCTTCGGCGGCCTCGACGAAACGGCCCGCCTTCAGGTATCCGCCGGCCAGCGCGTAGCACGCCTTCGCCACGTCGTCCGGCACGCCGACCTCGTGCCCGATCGCGACCGCCTCACGCAGTTCGGCCAGGTGCTCGGCCTCCAGCCCCAGCCGTTCGACCGACGCCACCCGCTGCCGGTGCGCCTCGGCCGTCCACGGTCCGCGCGGCGTGCTGAACGCGCCGACGAACTCGGCGGCGACGCGCACCGCGTCCTCCTCGCCGCGCACGGTCTGGATCTTCAGCAGCAGGCGCAGCGCGTCGAACCGCACCGAGGCCGTCGGCGCGTCCGACAGCACGGCCACGACCTCGGCGTGCGCCTCGTCCAGGTGACCGGTGCCGGCCAGGTGCTGGGCCCGGTCGCAGCGCGCCCGCGCCACCAGCTCCGGGACCTCGGCCCGCGCCAGCTCCAACGCCTCCGCGGTCAACGCGTCCAGCTCGTCGGTCTCGTCCTCGTCCGCCAGCAGGTCCGCGAGCAGCAGCCTGGTCAGCACCCGCGTGTACGGGGTGCCCGCGACCTCCGCCTCGGCCAGGCACGTGCGCGCCGCCGCGATGGCCTCGGCCGGCCCGTCGTCCTCGGCGCGCAGCCCCGCGCCACGCGCCCGGAACCGGTTGGCCAGGTCGTGCTCGCCGCACGTGACCAGCCGCTCGACCGCGACGTCCAGCTCGGCCAGCACCTCCGCCTTCGGCCGCACGTGCGCGCTCACGATCGCCCGCCGCGCCGCGACCAGCGCGCCCAACGTCTCGGGCAGCAACGGGTCCATGTCCTCCGGCAACGACCTCAGCAGCCGCATGCCGGTGATGAACTCGCCGCTGTCGAACGCGTCGCACAGCTGTTGCGCCAGCTCGACGGGGTCGGCGACCGCCACCGGGTCGTCCTCGTCCACCACGGGAGCGGGCGTGGACGCGACCGGCACCGCCAGCGCCACGGGGATCGTGTCCGGCGCGGCCAGCGTCCGCCGGATGCGGGTGCTCACCGCGTCACTGCCGTTGCGCTCGTCGAACTTCGCCGCGATCTCCAGCGCCTGCGCCTGGAGCAGCTCGCGCAGCTCCGGCGCGGTCAGCACGGTCGTCCGCCCGTCCCGCGGCACGGCGAACTCCTCGTCCGCCGACACCCGGCTGAGCAGCAGCGCCGCGCCCGCTGCGAAGTGCATGGCCCGTGACGGGCTGGTGGAGTGGTGCACCCGGTGCAGGTGGCCGCGCAGCAGCTCCACGCCGCGCCGCACGTTGCCCGACGTCGCGCAGAACTCCAGGTGGTCGTCCAGGTAGCCGCCGACCAGGTCGTCGCGCACCAGCCGGTACGCCACCACGTGCGCCTGCCGGGCCCGGTCCACGTCGCCGAGCGCCACGAACGCGGGCGTCAACGTGGTCAGGATGCCCTGCGGCTGGGTGGCGCAGCCGGTGTCCTGCTCCAACTGGTGCTCGGCGTGCGCGACGGCCTCGGCGTGCCTGCCCTGCCGGATCAGGTGCCCGGCCTGCTCCTCGACGACGCACGCCTCGCAGTCGCTCATCGGGCCGCGGTCCATCGCCAGGTACTTCGCGAAGTGCTCCCGGTACGCCTCGTCGTCGCCGACGTGCGCGGCCACGTCGGCCCGCGCGCCGTGCACCGGCTGCATCGAGTACCCGAGCCGCTGGTAGCGCTCGGCGAGCTGGTCGACGAACGACCCGATCTGCGCCAGCGTGAACCTCGGGTCCGCGATCAGGCCGCTGACGATCCACTTGTGCGCCCAGTCGTAGCTGTGCGTCTCCCACTCGTCGAACGCCGTGGGGTCGCGCTGCTCGGCCGTGCCGCACCAGGCGAACGGGGCCAGCATCAGGTCGTAGCGGCCGAGGTCGTAGGCCGAGCGGATCAACGCGATCCGGCAGCTCACGGCCAGCGGCAGGTGGTCGAGGGCGTCCGCGGCACGGGCCGCGCGCTCCAGCGCCTCGTGCCGCGCCATGCCCTCGGGCATGTGGTAGGCCTCGACGAACTGCCGCTCGGCGGCTTCCTTCTCCTCGTTCACAGGTGATCCCCCACAGCGCGGTCCAGCAGTTCCAGGAACGAGCGGTTCAGCGCCGCGGTGTCCTTCGGGCGCATCGGACGCCGTGCCTGCAGCAGTGCGTGCACGTACAGCGACTCCACGGTCAGCTCCACCAGCGCCGGGTCGGTCAGCTGCGCCAGCCGCCGCACCAGCGGGTTGCGGCAGTTGAGCACCAGCCGCTGCGCCGCGTCCGACGTCGACTCGACCAGGCTGCCCAGCAGCTCCGCCCACAGCGGGTCGGCCTGCTCGCCGACCTGCTGCGCGTCCCGCTTGCGCTCCGCTTCCACGTTCGTGACCAGCAGCGCGGGCAGCGAGCCCGGGTCGAAGTCGCGCGGCACGGCCTCGCAGTCGTGCCGCTCCAGCACGTCCTTGGCCAGGGTGAGCCGTTCGCGCAACGCGCGCTCCAGCTCGGCGTCCGGGTCGCCCAACGCGGCCAGCACCTCGCTCGGCGCGACCCGGCGGGCGGCGGTGGGTCCGTCCAGGGCGACCAGCCGCTCCATGATCTCCGCGTCGTAGGCGTAGCCCGCGTTGACCAGGCCCATGCCCTGCGCGTGCGCGACCGGCGCGAGCTGGCGGAACTCGTCCACGTCCGGCACGTGCGCGATGGCGCCGTGCTTGCGGCGGAACTGGCGCAGCGACTGCGGGCCGTCGGTGGTCTCGAACGGCAGCCACCGCTCGACCAGCCGCAGCATCTCGTCGTCGACCCTGGCCAGCGACTTGATGCCCAGGTGGTGCGCGTCGAGCAGGGCCCGGGTGCGGTCGGGGTCGGTCGCGTCGAGCCGGACCAGCCAGTCGCGGACCTGGCGGCCCAGCTCCTCGCGCACGGCCAGCAGCGTCTCGTCCTGGTAGAGCGACTCGCGGCTCGCGGTCGGCCGCAGCGACGTGGAGTCGACCACGCAGCGCACGAAGTAGGCCCACTCCGGCAGCAGGCCTTCGATGGAGTCGCCGACGAGCATCCGCTTGAGGTACACGCGGTGCGACTGGCGGGCGCCGGGGTGCACGCCGCTCGGCAGCACGTAGGCGACGCCGCGCAGGCCGACCGTGGGCACCTCGACCGGGATCGCGTCGAACGGGCGCACGCCGAGCACCTTCTCGCCGTACGCCAGCGCGTCCTCGACCCACGGCAGCTCGCCGTGCGTGACGACCTCGTCGCCGACCCGGACCGTCACCGGCAGCAGCGCGCCGTACTCGGTGACGAGCGCCTTCACCACGTCGTGCTCGAGCCAGTGCTCGGAGTCGCGGTGGGGCACCAGTTCGATGGTGGTGCCGACCGGGATCGCGGAGTCCGCGCCGTCGGCGGAGCCGACGAAATCCACCTCGTAGTTGCCCGCCGCGTCGGCCGTCCACCGCACCGCGGGGCCGCCCTTGACCGAGCGGCTGACGAGCCGGATGCGCTCGGCGACCAGGAACGCCGACAGCAGGCCGACGCCGAACTGGCCGAGGAAGCCCTGGCGGGCGAAGCCCAGGTCGTCGCGCTTGGACGTGCGGCCGAGCGTGGACAGCAGGTCGTGCACCTCGCGCTCGGTGAGGCCGATGCCGGTGTCGGTGATGCGGAGGGTGCCGCCGGAGGACCCGACCGGCTCGATCACGACCTCGCCCGGCGCGTCCGGTTGCAGCGCGCGGCGGGCGGTGATCGCGTCCACCGCGTTCTGCAGCAGCTCGCGCGCGTACACGCGGGGGCTGCTGTAGAGGTGGTGGCTGAGCAGGTCGATGATCCCGCGCAGGTCGACACCGAAGGTGTGTGCCATGGGAGTGGAGTTCACCTCGGGTCAGGTCACGGGGGAGGGACGATTCTAAGGGCGTGCCGGCGGCTTGTGACCCGGTTTTCCGCTGATCGCCCGCCGGGGTCCTGCTCGCGGGGTCAAGACTGCCACGGCCCACCGACAATTCCCGGAACCGAAGGGGCGGTCGGCCACACTCCCGGGCCGGCGCGGGTGGGCACGGCGCGGGGTGGGCACGGCGGGTGGGGGCCGACACAGGGTAAGCACGGCGGGCACGGCGGGTGGCCGGTCGACGCGGATCGCGAACGCGGACCGGACCGGCCCCCGACCGGAGGCGCCACACCGCTCGGCCCGAATGCACCCCGGTCGGCTCGGCGCGCGCCTGACGCGGGTGGGCGACCCTTCCGCTCGGGTGCGCTTCCCCCGCCGGTCCGGGGTGACCGCCCGTCGCGACCAGTCGTGCGGTCACCTGGCCGAGCCGGTCCTCCATCCGGTCGAACGACCCCGGGTCGTGAGCCGTCACGTGGCGCATCGGCCGGCACCGGGCTCCCGGCGCGGCGGCCCGCGGTGAGCGCGACGTCACGTGACGCGGCCCCGGCGGGCGGCGGTGGACCCCCGGTTCGGCCGATCACCTAGGATCGACCCGCCGCTCCGCATGCCGTGCGGAGGGCTGACCACCAGTTGTCCGTGACGGGAGCTGTCCACCAACCATGTCCGGAGCCAACGACCCGTACGACCCCAAGCAGGTCGCGGCGCTCTCCCCGGAAGCGCTCGCCGCGGCGGTCGAGCAGGCTCGTGAGGCGTTCGCGAAGGCGGCCGACCTCGACGAGCTCGCCGCCGTGAAGCCGAGCCACCTGGGCGACCGCTCGCCGGTCCTGCTGGCCCGCCGCGAGATCGGCGCGCTGCCACCGGCCGCGAAGGCGGAGGCGGGCAAGCGGGTGAACGAGGCGCAGAACGCGGTCAAGGTCGCGTTCGAGGAGCGCCGCGCCCGGCTGCAGGCCGAGCGCGACGACCGGGTGCTGCGCGAGGAGGCGGTCGACGTCACGCTGCCGTGGGACCGCGTGCCCCGCGGCGCCCGCCACCCGATCTCCACCCTCGCCGAGCGCATCGGCGACGTCTTCGTGGCCATGGGCTACGAGGTCGCCGAGGGCCCGGAGCTGGAGACCGAGTGGTTCAACTTCGACGCGTTGAACTTCGGCAAGGACCACCCGGCGCGCTCCATGCAGGACACGTTCTACGTGGCGCCCGCCGACTCCGGCCTGGTCCTGCGCACGCACACCAGCCCGGTGCAGGCACGCACCCTGCTCGACCGCGAGCTGCCCGTGTACGTGGTGTGCCCCGGCCGCACGTTCCGCACCGACGAGCTGGACGCCACCCACACCCCCGTCTTCCACCAGGTCGAAGGCCTGGCCGTGGACAAGGGCCTGACCATGGCGCACCTGAAGGGCACGCTCGACGCGTTCGCCCGCGCCATGTTCGGCGAGGACTCCAAGACCCGCCTGCGCCCCAGCTTCTTCCCCTTCACCGAGCCGTCCGCCGAGGTGGACGTCTGGTTCCCGGAGCGCAAGGGCGGCGCGGGCTGGGTCGAGTGGGGCGGCTGCGGCATGGTCAACCCCAACGTGCTGCGCAACTGCGGCGTCGACCCCGACGTGTACTCGGGGTTCGCGTTCGGCATGGGCCTGGAGCGCACGCTGCAGTTCCGCAACGGCCTGCCCGACATGCGGGACATGGTCGAAGGCGATGTCCGCTTCACCCGGCCATTCGGAACGGAGGCCTGACCGGTGCGCATTCCGGTTACCTGGCTGGTCGAGAACCTCGAGTTCGCCGAGACGCCCACGCCCGAGCAGCTCGCCGAGGCGTTCGTCCGGATCGGCATCGAGGTCGAGGACGTCCACAAGCTCGACTCCGTCACCGGCCCGCTCGTCGCGGGTCGCGTGGTGGAGATCGAGGAGCTGACCGAGTTCAAGAAGCCGATCCGCTACTGCCAGGTCGAGGTCGGCCCGGACCAGGTCAACGGCATCGTCTGCGGCGCGTCGAACTTCCAGGAGGGCGACACCGTCGTGGTGGCGCTGCCCGGGGCGGTGCTGCCCGGCGACTTCACCATCTCGGCGCGCAAGACCTACGGCAAGACCAGCAACGGCATGATCTGCTCGGCCCGCGAGCTGGGCCTCGGCGACGACCACGCGGGGATCATGGTGCTGCCCAGCGGCACCGCGCAGCCCGGTGACGACGCGCTGGAGCTGCTCGGCCTGGGCGACACGGTGATCGAGGTCGCGCCGACGCCCGACCGCGGCTACGCGTTCTCCGTGCGCGGCCTGGCCCGCGAGATCGCGTGCGCGTTCGACGTGCCCTACCGCGACCCCGGCACCGCCGAGGTGCCCGAGGGCGAGGGCGAGGTCCTGCCGGTCGCGATCGAGGACGAGGGCGCGTGCTCCCGGTTCGTGGCCCGCCGCGTCAGCGGTGTCGACCCGACCGCGCCGACGCCGTGGTGGATGCGCCGCCGGCTGATGCTGGCGGGCATCCGGTCGATCTCCCTGCCGGTGGACGTCACCAACTACGTGATGCTGGAGCTGGGCCAGCCGCTGCACGCGTTCGACGCGGCGTCGGTCAAGGGCGGCCTGGTGGTGCGGCGCGCGGTGGCCGGCGAGAAGCTGACCACGCTGGACGAGCAGGTCCGCGCCCTGGACCCGGACGACATCGTGATCGCCGACGACACCGGCGTGATCTCGCTGGCCGGCGTGATGGGCGGCGCGAGCACCGAGGTGTCCGCGACCAGCTCGGACATCCTGCTGGAAGCGGCTAACTGGGACCCGGCGTCCATCGCGCGCACGGTGCGCAGGCACAAGCTGCCCAGCGAGGCGGCGAAGCGGTTCGAGCGCACGGTGGACCCGGCGCTGGCGCCGGTCGCACTGGAGCGCGCGGCACGGCTGCTGGACATGTTCGGCGACGGCAGCATCAAGCCCGGCCGCACGGACGTGGGCGTCCCCGCGCAGCCCAAGCCGGTGTCGATGCCGATCAACCTGCCCGACAAGGTCGCCGGGGTGAACTACGCCCGCGGCGTGACCGCGCGCCGGCTCGGCCAGATCGGCTGCCTGGTCGAGGTCACCACGGGCGACGACGGCGCGACCATGGTCACCGCGATCCCGCCGACGTGGCGCTCGGACCTGACCCAGCCCGCCGACCTGGTGGAGGAGGTGCTGCGGCTGGAGGGCTACGACACGATCCCGTCCACGCTGCCGCCCGCGCCCGCCGGTCGCGGGTTGACCGAGCAGCAGCGCCGTCGCCGCACGGTGTCGCGCGCGTTGGCGGAGAGCGGTTTCGTCGAGGTCAAGCCGTTTCCGTTCGTGGCGCCGTCGGTGTTCGACGAGCTGGGCCTGCCCGAGGGCGACGTGCGCCGCAACACGGTGAGCGTGCTGAACCCGCTGGAGTCGGACAAGCACGCGCTGGCCACCACGCTGGTGCCGGGGCTGCTGGAGACGGTGCAGCGGAACCTGGCGCGCGGCCAGAAGGACGTCGCGCTCTACACGATCGCCCAGGTGACGTTGCCGCGCACGCAGCAGGTGCCGGTGCCTCAGGTGGGCGTGGGCGAGCGGCCGTCGGACGCGCAGGTGGCGTCGTTGCTGGCGGCGCTGCCGCAGCAGCCGGTGCACGTGGCGGCCGTGCTGGCGGGCCACCGCGAGCGGGCCGGCTGGTGGGGCAAGGGCAGGCAGGCGGACTGGGCGGACGCGGTGCAGGCCGCGCGGCTGGTCGGCCAGGCCTACGGGGTGGAGCTGACCGTGGTCGCCTCCGACCTCGCGCCGTGGCACCCCGGCCGGTGCGCCGAGCTGCGCGTCGGCGACTGGCCCGTGGGCCACGCGGGCGAGCTGCACCCGAAGGTCGTGGAGGCGCTGGGGCTGCCGAAGCGGACCGTGGCGATGGAGCTGGACCTCGACGCGCTGCCGTTGAGCGACAACCGGCCCGCGCCGGTGGTGTCGGCGTACCCGCCGGTGCTGCTGGACGTGGCCGTGGTCGTGCCCGCGGACGTGCCCGCCGAGCAGGTGGCGCGGGTGCTGCGCGGCGGCGGTGGGGCGTTGCTGGAGGACATCCGGCTGTTCGACGTCTACACCGGTGACCAGGTCGGCGAGGGCAAGCGGTCGCTGGCGTACTCGCTGCGGTTCCGGGCGCCGGACCGCACGCTGACCGTGGAGGAGGCGACGGCGGCGCGTGACGCGGCCGTGGCCGCCGCGGCGGAGCGCTTCGGCGCCGTGCTGAGAGGCTGAGGCCGGTGTCCCGGATCCGCACCACTGCGGGTCCGGGACTACGCCGCACGGGTGAATCACCCGGTGGCGGATACCGGAGAACGTGCAGTTCACGCGCGGTCGCGTGACGTGTCAAGAGGTCCAAAGGCCTTTCTTTCCGGGCCGGCCAGGTCCTTGCGCACAGGTTGAACGTTCTCCAAGATTGGCTTCGCGGCCCGCTGGGCCGAGGGGCGAAGCGATGAACCGCCGGGCGAGTCTGGTCGCCGGTCCGACGGGGAGCTAGCGGCGAACCCACCGCCTGGAGCAGCAATCGAGTGAGGTTGCCTCATGCGCAGCTTGGGCCCGCGGATGGAAGTCGCCGTCGCCATGACCATCCTCGGCGTGGGTGCCGCCGTCGTGGCCGCCATGCACCTGACCTGGCCCGAACCCGAGCTGCCCGCGATGGCGTACTCGGTGAGCGGCGGCGAGGTGTCCGACCTCCAACCCTTCGAGATCAACGACATCTCCGGCGGCGCGGTCGAGTTGACGCCGGGCAGCGAGGGCGCCCGCCTGGTGCGGCTGTCCAACCCGAACACCGTGGACATCGTGGTGCTGACGTTGCAGGCCGAGCCCGGCCAGCCGTTGGACGCCGCGCGGAACGGGGTGCCGGGCTGCCCGTCGAGCGTGCTGACGGTGGTGCCGATGGCGGAGCCGGTCACGATCCCGCCGGCGGGCGAGGTCGAGGTGGAGATGGTCGTGCGGATCGCGCACGACGTGCCGAGCGCGTGCACGGACCTGGTGTTCCCGCTGACCTACTCGGGCCGCGCGGCACGCGTGTAGGCGAGTCCGCCCGCCTTGCCACCGCGGAGCGGCGGTCTGTGCGACGCTTCGGCGTATGACTGCTGTGGGCGCGAGTGAGTACGACTACGACCTGCTGGTGATCGGCTCGGGCCCGGGCGGGCAGAAGGCCGCCATCGCGGGCGCCAAGCTCGGCAAGCGGGTCGCGATCGTCGACCGCGCCGACATGGTGGGCGGCGTGTGCGTGAACACCGGCACCATCCCGTCGAAGACGTTGCGCGAGGCGGTGATGTACCTGACCGGCCTGAGCCAGCGCGACCTGTACGGCGCGAGCTACCGCGTGAAGCAGGACATCACGATCAGCGACCTGCTCTCCCGCGCGCAGCACGTGATCGGCCGCGAGGTCCAGGTCGTGCGCGCGCAACTGCACCGCAACCAGGTCGACCTGCTCTCCGGCACCGCCCGGTTCGTCGACCCGCACACGGTCGCGGTGGACGGCGGGCACCGCGGCGAGCACCACCTCGTCACGGCCGGGCACGTCGTGATCGCCACCGGCACCCGTCCCGCCCGACCGGACCAGGTGGACTTCGACGAGGTCCGGGTGCTGGACTCCGACGAGGTGCTGGCGCTGGAGGAGATCCCGTCGTCCTTGGTGGTCGTGGGCGCGGGCGTGATCGGCATCGAGTACGCGTCGATGTTCGCCGCGCTGGGCACCCGGGTCACGGTGGTCGAGCAGCGCGACCGGATGCTCGACTTCTGCGACCCGGAGATCGTGGAGTCGCTGAAGTTCCACCTGCGCGACCTGGCGGTGACGTTCCGGTTCGGCGAGAAGGTCGTCAACGTCGACGTGTCCGACTCCGGCACGGTCACCACGCTGGCCAGCGGCAAGCGCATCCCGGCCGCCGCGGTGATGTACTCGGCGGGCAGGCAGGGCAACACCGAGGCGCTGGACCTGGACAAGGCGGGCCTGGAAGCGGACCACCGCGGCCGGCTGAGCGTGGACGAGCACTACCGCACGCCCGTCGAGCACATCTACGCGGTCGGCGACGTGATCGGCTTCCCGGCGCTGGCCGCCACGTCGATGGACCAGGGCCGCCTCGCCGCCTACCACGCGTTCGGCGAGCGGGCGCGCGAGCTGTCCGCGTTGCAGCCCATCGGGATCTACACCATCCCCGAGATCTCCTACTGCGGCGCCACGGAGGCCGAGCTGACGTCGTCCGCGGTGCCGTACGAGGTGGGGCTGGCGCGCTACCGCGAGCTGGCCCGCGGCTCGATCGTCGGCGACGCCTACGGCATGCTCAAGCTGCTGGTGTCCACTGTGGACCGCAAGCTGCTCGGCGTGCACCTGTTCGGCACCGGCGCGACCGACCTCGTCCACATCGGGCAGGCGGTGATGGCGTGCGGCGGCACGGTGGACTACCTGGTGGACACCGTCTTCAACTACCCGACGCTGTCCGAGGCGTACAAGGTGGCCGCGCTGGACGCCACGAACAAGATGCGCGCGTTGGAGCGCTTCGGCTCCTGATCACGCGAGCAGGGCCGTGACGAGGTGCAGGCGGGCGTCCTCGACGTCCCGCAGCGGCGGCACGAGCAACGTCGGCAGGCCCGCTTCGACGCCCGCGCCGTCGTGCGTCGAGCGGTCGCCGACCATCAGCGTCTCCTCGGGCTCGGCGCCGAGCTCGCGCAGCGCGATGCGGAAGATCGCCGGGTCGGGCTTCACCACGCCGTGCTCGAAGGACAGCACGAACGAGTCGACCGGCAGGTCGCCGAACGCGGGCCGGATGTCGAAGTGGATGTCGCTGAGCACCCCGATCGGCACGCCGGCCGCGTGCAACGCCCGCAGCGTCGGCCCGGCGTCCACCGCGAACGGGGTGAACGCCGGGTCGGACTCCACCGCGTACAGCGAGTCGGCCAGCTCGGCGTCGAACCCGGCCGCCCGGAACGCCCCGTAGTACGTCTCCCGGTGCAGCGCGGCGTCCGCGTCGACACCGGGCACGCCCAACCCGGTCACGTCCAGCGACGCGATCACCTCGGCGGTCCGGCCGGCGTCGCGGCCGATCCGGCGCAACGCCTCCGCCACCCACCCGCGGAACGTGGGCGTGAGCACCAGCGTCCCCCGCCAGTCGAAGATCACGGCCCGCAGGCGTCCGGCCATCGACGCACGCTCCTTCTCATCACGATGGGTAGTCGGCACCTCACTCGTGTGAAGGCTCGCGCATCACCGCGCCGCGTCGCTACGTTTTTTCGCAGGACCCCCGAGGGTTGGAGACGGCATGGCCGCGGAGCCGACGACGCCCCTGATCTACCGCCGGGTGGGGGTCGACCCCCACCCCGACCTGACGGAGATCCGCGACGAGGGCGGGGTGCGCCGGATCGACTCGCCGGCGCTGGGCACGTCGGTGTGGGTGGTGACCCGCATCGAGGACGTCCGGCTGGTCTACAGCGACTCGCGGCGGTTCGGGATCTCGGCCCACCACCTGGTGCCGGGCGCGCCCGCGCTGACCGACGAGGAGCTGGCCGCCGTGCGGCCGGGCAACATGCTCGCGTTCGACCCGCCCGAGCACACCCGCCTGCGCCGGACGCTGGCCCCGGAGTTCACCGCCCGCCGGATGCGCCGGCTGGAACCGCGCATCCACGACATCGTCCGCGACCACCTCGACGCGATGGAGCGCAAGGGGCCGCCCGCCGACCTGGTGGCCGACTTCGCGCTGCCCGTGCCGGCGCTGGTGATCTGCGAGCTGCTCGGCGTGCCGTTCGAGGACCGCGACACCTTCCAGGACCGCTACACGAGGTACTTCGACGCGGCGCTGTCGTTCGAGGAACGGCTCGCCCTGCAGTACGAGACCAAGGCCTACCTGGCCGACCTGGTCGCGCGGGCCAGGGTCGAGCCGGGCGACGACCTGCTCGGCGTGCTCGCCCGCGACGAGGCCGCCGCCCTCGACGACCGCGAGATGGTCGGCATCGCGGACCTGCTGCTGCTGGCCGGCCACGAGACCACGGCCAACATGCTCGGCCTCGGCGTGCTCGCCCTGCTGCGCCACCCCGACCAGCTCCGGCTGCTGCGCGACGAGCCCGAACGCGCCGACGCGGCCGTGGAGGAGCTGCTGCGGTGGCTGACCGTCGTGCACACCGGCGTGCCGCGGATCACGACCGCCGAGGTGCGGCTCGGCGGTCACGCGCTCGGTCCCGGCGAGCTGATCCTCTGCTCGCTGCCCGCGGCCGACCGCGACCCCGGTCTCGTGCCGGACCCGGACGTGCTGGACATCACCCGTGACGCGGGCGGCCACGTCGCGTTCGGCCACGGCGTGCACCACTGCCTCGGCGCGCCGCTGGCCAGGATGGAGCTGCGGATCGCGTTCCCCGCGCTGGTGCGCCGGTTCCCCGGCCTGCGCCTGGTCGGGCCGGAACCCGACTACCGCACCCAGCGGGTCGTCCACGGCCTCGGGTCGCTGCCCGTGGCGTGGTGACGGCGGCGCGGCGAGCGCCCGAGGCCCGCGACGGCCGCGAGCGCGAAGCCGCCGAAGACCAGCCCGATGCCGAAGCCCGCGTCGCCGGGTCGTGCCGGCCTGCTCCCGGCGGCCGTGCGGTCGAGCGGGTCGTCGGCGGGGATCGGGGCGCCCGGGAACGGGTCGCGGCCCGGGAACCCGTCGGCGTGCGCCGAGCCGACGGCCGTCGGCGCGGAGTCGCACACCACGTCCAGCCCGATGACGGTCATGCCCACGATCGCGGTGAGCACGCCGACCCAGGCGAGCGCGTTGAGCCACGGCCGTGCGGCGAGCGGGCCCGGGTGGCCGTCGCGCGGACGTCGCGGGCCGGGTGAGAAGTGCCCCCGTGCGTGGTCGTGCGGATGGTGCATCACGATGAACCCCCCAGTTCCCGTACAGGAAAGCATGACACCGGGGAACGCGCCGCCGCATCAAGCGGAACCGATTTGAGTACCTTTGCATCAGCGTGCATACTTATCCGTATGACGGTACGGATCGCGGTCGCCGGGGCCAGCGGGTACGCCGGGGGCGAGGTGCTCCGCCTCCTGCTCGGTCACCCGGACGTGGAGATCGGCGCGCTCACCGCCGGCGGCAACGCGGGCTCCCCGCTGTTCGCCCACCAGCCACACCTGCTGCCGCTGGCCGACCGGGTGCTGGAGGAGACCACCGCCGACACCCTCAAGGGCCACGACGTCGTCTTCCTCGCCCTGCCGCACGGCCGCTCGGCCGAGGTCGCGGCGCAGCTGGGCGACGACGTGCTCGTCGTCGACTGCGGCGCGGACCACCGGCTCACCGACCCCGCCGCCTGGGACCGCTGGTACGGCGGCGCGCACGCGGGCAGCTGGCCGTACGGCCTGCCCGAGCTGCCCGGTCAGCGCGACGAGCTGCGTGGCGCCCGCCGCGTCGCCGTGCCCGGCTGCTACCCGACCGTGTCGTCGCTGGCCCTGGCGCCCGCGATGGGGCTGGTCGAGCCCGAGGTGACGGTGGTGGCCGTGTCCGGCACGTCCGGCGCGGGCAAGGCGCTCAAGCCCCACCTCCTCGGCTCCGAGGTGATGGGCTCGCTCAGCGCCTACGGCGTCGGCGGCGCGCACCGGCACACCCCGGAGATCACCCAGAACCTGTCCAAGGTCGCCGACGAGCCGGTCCGGGTCTCGTTCACCCCGGTGCTGGCGCCGTTGCCGAGGGGCATCCTGGCCACCTGCTCGGCGACGCTGAAGGACGGTGACGCGGACGTCCGCGCCGCCTACGAGAAGGCCTACGCCGACGAGCCGTTCGTGCACCTGCTGCCGGAAGGCCACTGGCCCACCACGGCCGCGGTGCTCGGCTCGAACGCCGTGCAGCTGCAGGTGGCCGTGGACCGCGACGTGAACCGGCTGGTCGTGGTCGCCGCGATCGACAACCTGGCGAAGGGCACCGCGGGCGCGGCCGTGCAGTGCATGAACCTGGCGCTCGGCCTGCCCGAGACCACCGGCCTGTCCACCGTGGGGGTGGCGCCGTGAACCACGGGACCGCGCACGGACCCCGGCGTGACAAGGGCGTGACCGGCCCCAAGGGCTTCAAGGCGGCGGGCGTCGCGGCCGGCATCAAGGAGTCCGGCGCGCTCGACCTGGCGCTGGTCGTCAACGAAGGGCCCGGCCAGGCCGCCGCGGGCGTCTTCACCACCAACCAGGTGAAGGCCGCGCCCGTGCTGTGGTCCCAGCAGGTGCTCAAGGAGCGCAAGCTCCACGCCGTCGTGCTGAACTCCGGCGGCGCGAACGCCTGCACCGGCCCCGAGGGCTTCCAGGACACCCACGCCACCGCCGAGAAGGTCGCCGAGGTGCTGGGCGTCGGCGCGATCGAGGTCGCGGTGTGCTCCACCGGCCTGATCGGCGAGCGCCTGCCGATGGACGAGCTCAAGGCCGGGGTCGAGCAGGCGGCCCGGGAGCTCGACGCCACCGACGGGTCGGGCCTGGCCGCCGCCACCGCCGTGATGACCACCGACTCCCACCCCAAGCAGTGCTGGCAGGATCACCCGGACGGGTGGTCGGTCGGCGGGTTCGCCAAGGGCGCGGGGATGCTCTCGCCGAACCTGGCCACGATGCTCAGCGTCATCACCACCGACGCGGTGATCGACGGCGACGCCCTGGACGCGGCCCTGCGCGCGGCCACCGCCAAGACCTACGACCGGCTCGACGTGGACGGCGGCACGTCCACAAACGACACCGTGCTGGTCCTCGCCTCCGGCGCCTCCGGCGTCACGCCGACCGCCGAGCAGTTCGCCGGCGTGCTCACCGCCGTGGCGGCAGACCTGGTCAAGCAGCTCCAAGGCGACGCGGAGGGCGCGACCAAGGAAGTCGCCATCACGGTCAACGGCGCGCTCACCGAGGCCGAGGCGATCGTGGTCGCCAAGACCGTCGCCGAGGACAACCTGGTCAAGACCGCGCTGTTCGGCTCGGACCCCAACTGGGGCCGGATCGCGATGGCCGTGGGCCGCTCGCGGGCCACCGTCGACCAGCACAAGCTCGGCATCGCGATCAACGGCGTCACGCTGTTCGCGGACGGCCACCGGGCCGCCGACCGCGGTGAGGCCGACCTGTCCGGCCGCGACGTCGCCGTCGTGGTCGACCTGAACCTCGGCGACGGCACCGCCACCGTGCTCACCACGGACCTGTCGCACGGGTACGTCGAAGAGAACAGCGCGTACAGCTCATGATCACACCGCAGGTCAAGGCCGGGATCCTGATCGAGGCGCTGCCGTGGCTGCAGCGCTTCCGCGGCGCGATCGTGGTCGTCAAGTACGGCGGCAACGCCATGGTGGACGACGAGCTCAAGCGCGCGTTCGCGCAGGACATGGTGTTCCTCAAGCTCGCGGGCCTGCACCCGGTCGTGGTGCACGGCGGCGGGCCGCAGATCGCCGCGATGCTCAAGCGGCTCGGCATCGACAGCGAGTTCCGCGGCGGCCTGCGCGTGACCACGCCGGAGGCCATGGACGTGGTCCGGATGGTGCTGGTCGGCCAGGTGCAGCGCGAGCTGGTCGGCCTGATCAACTCCCACGGCCCGCTCGCGGTCGGCCTGTCCGGCGAGGACGCCCACCTGCTGACCGCCGCCCGGCGACCGGCCATCGTGGACGGCGCGCCGGTCGACATCGGCCTGGTCGGCGACATCGTGGACGTCAACCCGGACGCGGTGCTCGACATCGTGCACGCGGGCCGCATCCCGGTCGTGTCCACGGTCGCGCCGGACGTCGACGGCGTGGTGCACAACGTCAACGCCGACACGGCGGCGGGCGCGGTGGCCGTGGCGCTGAAGGCCGAGAAGCTGGTCGTGCTCACCGACGTCGAGGGTTTGTACGCGGACTGGCCGGACAAGAGCTCGCTGCTGCACCGCGTGGACGCCGAGCGGCTGGAGAAGATGCTGCCGGACCTGGACAGCGGCATGGTGCCGAAGATGGAGGCCTGCCTGCGCGCGGTGCGCGGCGGCGTCCCCGAGGCGCACGTGATCGACGGCAGGCTGGCGCACTCGGTGTTGTTGGAGGTCTTCACCTCCGAGGGCGTCGGAACGATGGTGACCGAACGGACAGAGGCGGGCGGGGCATGAGCGAGAGCCGGAACCGGCAGCGGTGGCAGGCCGCGATGATGAACAACTACGGCACGCCCGGCCTGACCCTGACCCGAGGCGAGGGCGCGCACGTCTGGGACGCCGACGGCAACCGCTACCTGGACCTGCTGACCGGCATCGCGGTCAACGCGCTCGGCCACGCGCACCCGGCGATCGTGGCCGCCGTGACCGAGCAGGTCGCCAGGATCGGCCACACGTCCAACCTCTACATCAACGAGCCCGCGCTCGCGCTGGCCGAACGGCTGCTCGACCTGTCCGGTGTGGACGGTGACGGCCGGGTGCTGTTCTGCAACTCCGGCGCGGAGGCCAACGAGGCCGCGTTCAAGCTGAGCCGCCGCACGGGCCGCACCAAGGTCGTGGCCACCGACGGCGGCTTCCACGGCCGCACCATGGGCGCGCTGGCGCTGACCGGCCAGCCCAAGAAGCGCGAGCCGTTCGAGCCGCTGGTCCCCGGCGTCGTGCACGTCCCGTACGGCGACGTGGCCGCGCTGGAGGCCGCGATCGACGACGAGACCGCCGCGTTCATCGTGGAGCCGATCCAGGGCGAGAACGGCGTCGTCGTGCCGCCCGAGGGCTACCTCGAAGCGGCCCGCCGGATCACCACCGAGCACGGCGCGCTGCTCGTCCTCGACGAGGTGCAGACCGGCGTCGGCCGCCTGGGCACCTGGTTCGCGTTCCACCAGGTCGGGATCGTCCCCGACGTGATCACCCTGGCCAAGGGCCTGGGCGGCGGGCTGCCTCTCGGCGCGTGCATCGCGGTCGGCCCGGCCAAGGACCTGTTCGACCCCGGCCACCACGGCACCACGTTCGGCGGCAACCCGGTGTGCTGCGCCGCCGCGCTCGCGGTGCTCGACACGATCGCCGCCGACGGCCTGCTGGAGCACACCGCCGCGGTCGGCAAGGAGATCGCGACCGGGGTCGAGGCACTGGACCACCCGCTCATCTCCGGGGTGCGGGGCGCCGGCCTGCTGCTCGGCATCACGCTGCGCGAGGCGGTCTCGGCGAAGGCCGCGGCGGCCGCGCAGCGGGCCGGTTATCTGATCAACCCGATCCAGCCCGACGTCATCCGCCTGGCGCCGCCGCTGGTGCTGGACGAGGCGGACGCCCACCGACTGGTGGCCGACCTGCCCTCGTTCCTCCCCACCCCAGGCCAGGAGCCGTGATGGTGCGCCACTTCCTCCGTGACGACGACCTGACCCCGGACGAGCAGTCCGCGGTCCTCGACCTGGCCGACGGCTACAAGGCCGACCGGCTGACCGCCAAGCCGCTGGCCGGGCCCAAGTCCGTCGCGGTGATCTTCGAGAAGAACTCCACCCGCACCCGGCTGTCCTTCGAGGTCGGCATCGCCCAGCTCGGCGGCAACCCGGTGATCATCGACGGCCGGTCCATGCAGCTGGGCCGCGAGGAGACCATCGAGGACACCTCCCGGATCCTGTCCGGGTACGTGGACGCGGTGATCTGGCGGACGTTCGCGCAGAAGCGCATCGACGCGATGGCGTCGGTGTCCCGCATCCCGGTGATCAACGCGCTGACCGACGAGTTCCACCCGTGCCAGGTCCTGGCCGACCTGCAGACCATCCGGCGCGTGCACGGCAAGCTCGCCGGCCTCACCGTCACCTACCTCGGCGACGGCGCGAACAACATGTCCCACTCGATGCTGCTCGGCGGCGTCACGGCGGGAATGCACGTGCGGATCGCCGCGCCCGCGCTGTTCCAGCCGCTGCCGTGGGTGCTGGACGACGCGCGCAAGCGCGCCGCGGACACCGGCGGCTCGGTGACCGTGATCGAGGACCCGCGCGAGGCGGTGGACGGCGCGGACGTGCTGGTCACCGACACCTGGACGTCGATGGGCCAGGAGAACGACGGCCGCGACCGGATGCGCCCGTTCCGGCCCTACCAGCTCAACGCCGACCTCGTGGCCGCGACCGGCGTGACGACGACCGTGCTGCACTGCCTGCCCGCCCACCGCGGCCAGGAGATCACCGACGACGTGCTGGACGGCCCGGACAGCGCGGTGTGGGACGAGGCCGAGAACCGGCTGCACGCCCAGAAGGCGCTGCTCGTGTGGCTGCTGGAGCAGTCGCGATGACCCGGACCGCGCGGCAGGCCCGCATCGTCGAACTGGTCGCCCAACGCGCCATCCGCAGCCAGTCGGAACTGGCGAAGACGCTGGCGGTGGAAGGCATCGAGGTCACCCAGGCCACGTTGTCGCGCGACCTGGACGAGCTGGGCGCGGTCAAGCTGCGCGGACCCGACGGCGGCGCGCCCGTCTACGTCATCCCCGAGGACGGCAGCCCGGTCCGCGGCGTGCAGGGCGGCACGTCCCGCCTCACCAGGGTGCTCGCCGAACTGCTCGTGTCGGTCGACCACTCGGGCAACCTCGCCGTCCTGCGCACCCCGCCCGGCGCGGCCCAGTTCCTGGCCAGCGCGCTGGACCGGGCCGCGCTGCACGACATCGTCGGCACCATCGCCGGTGACGACACCATCCTCGCAGTGGCCCGCGAACCCCTCACGGGCGCGGACCTGGCCGCCAGGGTGACCGCGCTCGCCGCGGGCGACGACCAGGCGCAGCCGGGAGAACCCCATGAGTGAGTTCTCCTCCGGCGCCTCGGCCGTCGGAGAGAGCGCCATCGCGCCGCGGGCCGCCCGGGAGCCGGGCCGGGCGGCGGGCGTGCGGGCCCGCGAGACGTCGACCACCGCTCGCCACCAGCCGCCGGAGGCCACCCCGACGCCCGACCTGATCCGCTTCGAGCGGCGGGCCGGGCGGCACTGGGGTGCACTGGTGCACGAAAGCCGGTGGTTCCCGCTGCCCGAGCAGGCGTTGGACAGCTTCACCGACACCACCCGGCGGCACGGGTCCGGCGACGTCCGGCCCGTGGCGCGCGGTGTCCGCGCGGTCGTCACCGACCGGCGCGGCGGGGAGCCGCCGTCCGACCCCGGCCCGGGCGCCGGGCAGCACCGGCTCCTGCCGGACAAGATCGCCGCGACGTAGGGATTCGATCACGTGAGTTCATTGTGGGGTGGCCGGTTCGCCGGAGGACCGGCGGAGGCGATGGCGCGGCTGTCCGCGTCGACGCACTTCGACTGGCGACTCGCCCCGTACGACATCAGGGGTTCCCGCGCGCACGCCCGCGTGCTGCACCGGGCCGGTCTGCTGACCGCCGACGAGCTGGCGCGCATGCTGGCGGCGCTGGACGCGCTGGAAGCCGACGTGGCGGCCGGGTCGTTCACCCCGACGCTGGCCGACGAGGACGTGCACACCGCGCTGGAGCGCGGCCTGATCGAGCGCGCCGGACCGGAGCTGGGCGGCAAGCTGCGCGCCGGCCGGTCCCGCAACGACCAGGTGGCCACGCTGTTCCGGATGTGGCTGCGCGACGCCGCCCAGCGGGTGTCGGCGGGCGTGCTCGACGTGGTCGAGGCGCTGGCCGACCAGGCGTCCGCGCACGCCACCGCCGTCATGCCCGGCCGCACGCACCTCCAGTCCGCCCAGCCCGTGCTGCTGGCGCACCACCTGCTCGCCCACGGCCAGGCGCTGCTGCGCGACGTCGACCGGCTGCGCGACTGGGACAAGCGGACCGCCGTGTCGCCCTACGGCTCGGGCGCGCTGGCCGGCTCGTCGCTGGGCCTCGACCCGGCCGCGGTGGCCGAGGAGCTGGGCTTCGACGGCCCGGTGGAGAACTCCATCGACGGCACCGCGTCGCGCGACTTCGCCGCCGAGATCGCGTTCGTGCTGGCCATGATCGGCGTCGACCTGTCGAGGATCGCCGAAGAGGTGATCATCTGGACCACGGCCGAGTTCCGCTTCGCCGTGCTCGACGACGCGTGGGCCACCGGCAGCTCGATCATGCCGCAGAAGAAGAACCCGGACGTCGCCGAGCTGACCAGGGGCAAGTCCGGCCGGCTCATCGGCAACCTGACCGGGCTGCTGGCCACGCTGAAGGCACAGCCGCTGGCCTACAACCGGGACCTCCAGGAGGACAAGGAGCCGCTGTTCGACTCGGTCGAGCAGCTGGAACTGCTGCTGCCCGCGCTGGCCGGGATGATCGCCACCACGCGGTTCGACACCGCGCGGATGGCCGAGCTGGCGCCCGCCGGGTTCACCCTGGCCACCGACATCGCCGAGTGGCTGGTGCGGCAGGGCGTGCCGTTCCGGGTGGCGCACGAGGCGGCGGGCGAGTGCGTCCGGGTCGCCGAGGGGCGCGGCGTGGGGCTGGAGGAGCTGACCGATGAGGAGTTCGCCACGATCTCTCCCGCGTTGACGCCCGAGGTGCGTAGCGTGTTGACCGTGGAAGGGTCCATCGCGTCACGGGACGCGCACGGCGGCACCGCGCCCGATCGGGTCGCCGAGCAGCTCAAGAGGTTGCGCGACAAGGTCTCCGTTGCCCGCAACGCCTAGGCAGCTCACCGAGCGGGAGCTCGCGGTCGACCCCGTCGACGCCGCGCGGCTCCTGCTCGGGAGCGTCATCGAGTCGACCACCGACGAGGGCGTGGTCGGGCTGCGGATCGTGGAGGTCGAGGCCTACCGGGGCGGCGACGACCCGGCGTCCCACTGCTACCGGGGCCGCACGCCGCGCAACGACGTGATGTTCGGCCCGGCCGGTCGGCTCTACGTGTACTTCGTCTACGGCATGCACTTCTGCGCGAACGTCGTCTCGCTGACCGACGGCGTGCCCGGCGCGGTGCTGCTGCGCGCCGGCGAGGTGGTGACCGGGTCGGCGCTGGCGCACGCCCGCCGCCCGACCGCGCGCAACGCCGCCGAACTGGCCAAGGGCCCGGCCCGGCTGACCGGCGTGCTCGGCCTCGACCGCGTGCACAACGGCGTGAACCTGACCGAGCCGGACGCGACCGTGCGGCTGCTGGCCGGCGAGCCGGTGGACGACGCCGACATCCGCACCGGCCCGCGCGTGGGCGTGGCCGTCGCGGTGGACGTGCCGTGGCGGTTCTGGATCGACTCGCCCGCCGTCAGCGCCTACCGCCGGGGCACCCGCCGGACGCGCGTCACCACCTGAGGCCGTTCGCCCGGGGACCCCGCCGGCCGGCGACCCGCTTCGGCCGCACCGACCCGGAGCCGCACCTCGACGCCGACCGGACGTTACGTTCGAGGCGACCTCGCGCCCGACCCCGCCGGTCCTGCCCCACGACCTGGTCGAGGTCCTAGACCTCGCCGAACACGTGGGCGCCGGGCGCGTCCGCGTCGTCGCCCGCCCAGAACTCCACCCAGTGCTGGACGAACTCGGACTTCGAGATCGAGCCGTCGCCGTCGAGGTCCAGCCGGGCGAAGACGGCGTCGGTCGGGGAGTCGTCGCCGGTCCAGGCGTGGATCATCCGGGCGTACTCGGGCGCGGACACCCGGCCGTCGCCGTCCTCGTCCACCGCCTCGAACATCGACTCCGCGGTGGCCACCACCAGGTCGAGCATGGTGCCGAGGTCCTTCACCACGGTCAGCACCTCGTCCACCGTGACCTTGTCGTCGCGGTCGTGGTCGGACGCCGCCCGCAGCGCGTCCCACCAGCCCATCATGATCTCCCGCAACCGATCAGGGTCGGCCGCGCCCCGGAGGTGCACCCACCGGTCCGTCAACGCCTCGAAATCGGCCCGCTCGAGGAACCCGTCGCCGTTCGAGTCCATCGCGGTGAACACGATGGAGGTCTTCTTCCGCTGCAAGTCGCTGGCCACGCAAGCAAACTTGGTCGGGGAACGCCACGAGGACAATTGACCAGCCGGGGCAAACCCCTGCGCGCCCGAGTGACATCACGGTGACGGTCGGTAGTGCCCGGTCCGGCGCAAGAAGACACGCCGCCCGACCGCCGTCACCCACACCGGCGGGGTGGCCTAGCGCACCGTGCGCCGGTACCAGACCCGGCGCTCGTGCGCGGGCAGCGCCACCCGGCTGATCACGCTGGTCAGCACCGCGCCGATCAGCAGCCACAGCAACGCGGCCAAGCCGTCGTTGAACAACGTCCGCACACCGGCGTTCGCGGGCGTGAACAGGTCGCGCAGGCCCAGCGACACCGCCGCCGACCACGAGTCGATCAGCTGCGCGAACCCGTTCGCCGGGTTGGCGCCGCCGATCACCAGGAAGATGTGGATCGCCAGCACGATCGCGAACAACCAGCACAGCACGTCGATCACGGCGCACACCACGCGCACGGCGCGCACCCGGCCGTCACCGCGCTCGACGACCTCCTCCTCCCGCGAGTAGGGGAGTTCCTCCCGGTACGCGGGCTCGGCCGGGGGCAGGTGCTCGGTGGGACGGTCGGCGGGACGTCTGTCGCGATTCGGGTAGGTCATCAGCCGTGGTCCTCTCACTAGAGCCCCTCGCCGACTACCCGCAGGCGGCACCGCCTCAAACTGCTTTGACCAGGTGGAGGAGAATGGCCGTCCGTGAGCGAGCACATCCTCGACGAGCTGTCCTGGCGCGGCCTGATCGCGCAGTCCACCGACCTCGACGCGCTGCGGAAGGACCTCGACGCCGGTCCGCTCACCCTCTATGCGGGGTTCGACCCGACCGCGCCCAGCCTGCACGCCGGCAACCTCGTCCCGCTGCTCATGCTGCGCCGCTTCCAGCGCGCCGGGCACCGGCCGATCGTCCTCGCGGGTGGCGCCACCGGCATGATCGGCGACCCGCGTGACAGCGCGGAGCGCGCGCTCAACCCGCTGGACACCGTCGCCGAGTGGGCCGGGCGCATCCGCGGCCAGCTGGAGCGGTTCGTCGAGTTCGACGACAGCCCCACGGGCGCGGTCGTGGTCAACAACCTGGACTGGACCGGGAACGTCTCGGTGCTGGAGTTCCTGCGCGACGTCGGCAAGCACTTCTCGATCAACGTCATGCTCGCCCGCGACACGGTCAAGCGCCGGCTCGACGGCGACGGCATGTCGTACACCGAGTTCAGCTACCTGCTCCTGCAGTCGCACGACTACCTCCAGCTCAACCGGAAGTACGGCACCAGGCTCCAGGTGGGCGGCTCCGACCAGTGGGGCAACATCATCGGCGGCGTCGACCTGGTCCGGAAGGTCGACGGGAAGTCCGTGCACGCGCTGACCGCGCCGCTGGTCACCGACGCCGAGGGCCGCAAGTTCGGCAAGTCCACCGGCGGCGGCAACGTGTGGCTCGACCCGCAGATGACCTCGCCGTACGCCTGGTACCAGTACTTCGTGAACGTGGGCGACGCCGACGTGCTGCGCTACCTGCGGCTGTTCACCTTCCTGTCCCAGGAGGAGATGGCCGAGCTGGAGCGGCAGACCACCGAGGCGCCGCACCTGCGCGCCGCGCAGAAGAAGCTGGCCGAGGAGTTCACCAACCTGGTGCACGGCGAGCACGAGACGCGGCAGGTCATCGCGGCGAGCCAGGCCCTGTTCGGCCGCGGCGAGCTGCGCGGGCTCGACCTGTCGACGCTGGTGGCCGCGATGGCCGAGGCGCCGACCGGCGAGGTCCGCCTGGCCGACGCGCCGACCATCGTCGACCTCCTGGTCAGCTCCGGGCTGGCGGACAGCAAGGGCGCGGCGCGGCGCACCGTGAAGGAGGGCGGCGCGTACGTGAACAACTCCAAGGTCACCGACGAGGAGTGGGTGCCCGCCAAGGAGGACCTGCTCCACGGCGAGTGGCTGGTCGTCCGGCGCGGCAAGCGCAACACCGCCGGCGTGCGGGTGCTCCTCTGACCTGCGCGAACAGGCTTCGCGAGCGTGACGTCGAAGGCCGTCGGTCCCACCCGGACCGGCGGCCTTCGCCACGTTCGAGTGTGATCGCGGTCACACTGTTGCCGGTGGGCAGGGTCGGATAGCGTGGACTGGAGTGCGGCATGGGCTGCTGACCTGCGGTTTCAGCCTGTGGCGCGGTGCTGCGCCCCCGATTTGACCTCCGGTTCGGCTGCGTGTAACTTTCTCCATGTCAGCGCGGAACGGGCCGGGAACACCGGAACGGAGTGCGGCAGGTCACGAACCAAGCTCCCGCTAACGTGGTAGAGTGGGTGACCGCGGAACGGAAGACCCAGTCGAGGCTCGTCTGAGCCCAGCGACCAGGGCGTCTTGTTTCCCAACACAAGCTTTAGCTGAATCACAAGCCTCGGATCGAGCCGCTTCGCAGCGGTGAGTGATGATGTGCGCGTGTTCTTTGAGAACTCAACAGCGTGCCGAATAGCCAGTAAATTTATGAACCTCGTCAAGAGGTTTCCTTTGAGATTGTTACTGGACAACT
>NZ_JBEOVG010000038.1:0-78439 GCF_040295345.1 Actinosynnema sp. NPDC002837 | reverse complement strand
CCTCCCGGGGGGTGCAAGGGGGTGACCTGCTGGTCGGGCGTGGGGGGGGGGGGGGGGGGGGGCGGGTCGGTGTCCCCCCCCCCCGCGCCGGGCGGTCACTTGGACTCGAGGACCTCGCTGCGGGCCCGCTCGCCCGCCTTGGTCAGCGCCTCGTCCACCGGCGTGCTCCCGGACATGATCGCCGAGTGGGTCTCCTGCAGGATGTTCTGCAACGCGGCGGTCTGCGCCGAGACGGGGTTCTCCGCACGGGTGTCGTGCGTGGTGAACGAGAAGCGGGACAGCTCGTCGGACGGCATGCCCTGCACCCCGAAGTACGCCTGCACCACCGGGTCGGTCAGCGTCGCGGGCGTGATGCCGATGGACGCCAGCGCCGTGGCGCCGCCCTCGCCCGCGACGAAGGTCAGGAACTTCTTGGCGGCCGCGACCTTGTTCTCGTCGATCGCGGCGTTGACGCCGATGCCGGTGGGGTCGCCGAAGGTGATCGGCTTGTCCTTGGCGCCCGCGTCGGCCTGCGGCGCCGGCGCGAAGCCCCACTGGAACGGCTGCGCGGTGCCGGCCTTCTGCTGCGCGAGCAGGGTCGCGACGTACCAGCTGCCCATCAGCATCATCGCGGCCTGCTGCGTGCCGAACTGCGCCTGGTACTGCAGGGTGTTCGTGGTCGCCGTGCCGTAGTCCACCTGCGCGCCTGCCTGCTGCTGCTCCAGCGCGCGCTTGTAGTAGGGCGCGAGGTAGCCGTAGTCACCGCTGCCGAGGTCGGCGCCCTGCGTCTGGGCCAGCGCCAGGCCCTGCACCGTCGACTGCCAGACGTGCTGGTAGGCGGCCTTGGCGGGCGATCCCGCGGCCTTCAGCCCCGCCGCCAGGTCCGCCGAGGCCTTCTCGTACTCCGCCCACGTCCAGGTCTCGCTCGGCGGCGTCACGCCCGCCGCGGTGAAGAGGTCCTTGTTGTAGTAGAGGTACCAGGAGTCCTGCCGGTAGGGCACGGCGTACGTCACGCCGTCCACCTTGTAGTTGCCCAGGCCGTTGACCTTGTCACCGAGGCCGCCCGCGACGTCGGAGACGTCCAGCAGCTGCTCGCCCGCCTGGTAGGTGATGAAGTTCTTGAGGTTCTTCAGGACGTACAGGTCGGGCGCGCTGCCGGCGGCCAGGTCCGCGGTCAGCTGGGTGTCGTAGTTGGTGGCGTCGTACTCCTTGAACTCGACCTTCACCTCCGGGTTCTGCGCCTGGAACGCCTCGGCGAGCTTCTGGAACTCGGGCGTGGTCTTCATGCTCCACGCGCTCATCGTCAGCGTGACCGGGCCGCCGGTGTCGGCGGGTTCGTCGGCGCCGCAGGCGGTCGCGGTGAGCGTGAGGGCGGTGACGGCGGCCGCGATGGCGGTCCACCGGGGATGGCGGTGTCGCATGGTCCTTCACTTCCTGGTCGAGCCACGGGGAGAACGGGGAGCGCGGGTGGGTTGCCCGCCGGTCAGGACAGCGCGACGCGGGTGCGCGCGCCGTCGGGCCACCGGGTGGTGACCCGGGTCGTCGGCCCGAGGTCGAGCCGGACCTCGGGTTCGACGGACCAGGAGCCGGCGCCGCGCGCCAGTTCCAGCAGGACGGCGAACCACTCGCCGGGCACGACGGGGCACCGGGCCCACGGGACCGCGGCGACCGGTCCGAGGGGTCCGGCGTCCTCGTGCACGGACACGCCCGAGTCGGTCGTCTGTCCTACGAGGACGGTGAGCGTCGAGCGCGTGCCGTCGTCACCCTGGACGCACGGCGCTTCGGTGGACCGGATGTCGACGTCCGCGCCCGCGACGGCCCACCCGGACAGCCGCAGGGCCACCGGCGGGCGGTCCTCGGCGACGTCGTCCACGCGGACCAGGCGGACTTCCCACGGACCGCGGACCAACGAGTGCACGGTGACCGTGCCCGCGTCGTGGTGGCGGCCCGACCAGCCCGAGCCGTGGCCCTGCTGCGCCTCGTCGGGCTCCAGCCAGCGCACGACGCCGGACGAGGAGCCGACGCCCACGGCGACGCCGTCCGCGTCGACCACCTCGGTGGCGCCGACCGCCATGCCGGACCGGTGGGACGCCCGGCCCTCGGCGTCGACCAGCACGACGGCCTGGTCGGCCGGATCGGCCCAGCTGCCCCGGTCCAGCAACGGGCTGGTCGCGGTGGAGTAGCCGAAGCGGGCGTAGAGCGGGGAGTCGCCCCTGGTGTCACCGGGGACCGCGTGGTCCGTGCCGTGGTTGACGACTCGCACGACGCCGTCCGCGGCCGTGCCGCTGACCAGCCAGCCCGGCGCCTTGATCGCCCGCACGTAGTCGCCCCGCTCGACCGGCAGCGGCAGTTCCCCGGCCAGCCACACCGGGTGGTCGGCGGGCAGGGCCAGCCCGAGCATGCCCTTCACCGCCCAGTACGGCGAGCCCGGACCCGAGTACGCCTGCGCGATGCGCGGCCACCGCCCGTGCCAGCCCAGGGACAGCAGGCCGTGCTCGTCGAGGGCGCCCCGGTCGACGAAGTGGCGCACGACGCTCGTCGCGGCCCGGCGCAGCACCCCGGGCGGCGTGGACGGCACCTCGGCGAGGGCGCCGGCCCAGAACGGCGCGGCGGCGGCGAAGCGGTAGGTCAGGCTGCGGCCCTGCACGAGCGGCGACCCGTCCGCGCCGACCAGGCGCACGGCGTCGAGCAGGAAGCGGTCGAGCAGCGCCGTGTCCCGGTCGCGGCGGGCCTCGGCGAAGCCGGCCGCGCCGGGCATCCGCGACCACAGCAGCGGGTAGACGTGCAGCGCCCAGCCGACGTAGTGGTCGAACGCGCGCTCGTGGCCGTCCGCCATCCAGGCGTCCTCGCGGAGGAAGCCGTCGTGGGTGGCGAGGTCCTCTTCGACGTCGTCCGGCGACCAGGGGCCGCCGACCGACCGCAGGAACGCCTGCACCACCAGCCGGAACCACACCCAGTTGATGCGCGGGTAGGTCGGGTCGCCCACGGCGGGCGCGAGGTAGGCGACGACCCGCTCCCGCACGGCCGGGTCCAGGCGGTCCCACAGCCACGGGCGGGTCAGGTCCAGCGCGAGCGCCAGCGAGGCGGCCTCGACCTTGGCCTGCGGGTGCTCGTCCAGGCGCACCCAGCGGTCCGGGGACGACGGGTCGGTGCCCGCCGCGATGCCCTCGGCGTAGAACTCGGCGAGGTTGTCCGGGTCGGCGCCGCGTTCGCCCGCGATCCGGAAACCCGCGAGCAGGAACGTGCGGGCGAAGCCCTCCAGGCCGTCCACGTCGGTCCCGTAGCCGCCGGCCGGTCCGGGCAGGGTGATCCGCGCGCGGCCCGGCGAGGCGAAGGGGCGCACCGCGCGCAGCATGGCGTCGGCCGTGCCCGCCCACTGGTCGCGGGTCCACCCGGCGACCGGGGTCGGTGGTGCGGCCCTCAACAGGGGTTCCGGCGGCATGTGACTCGTCCTTCAGCGTCGAAGGCGTTCGATCAAACAGTGCACAGTTACTTTCGTTTTTGATCGCTTTGCCTGTTAAGTAGTAAATACGTGCAGGAGCGATCGTGTCAAGACTCACATGAACGCTCTTCGCACGCATCCGCGCGGGGACGGCGTGGGCGCGGACCGGCCTGTCGCCGTGGGGTGTCACGGCGGGCCGCCCACATAATTGGGGTCACGATCAACGACGAGAGGACGTGCGGTGACGAAAGCGCGCATGGGGGACGGTGCGGCCGGCGGGACGCGGGCGACGGCCCGGCCGACCACAGGACCCCGGCCCGACGCCGCGGCGCCGTCGCCACGCGCCACCGCGGCGGACGCGTCGTGAACACCGAGTCCCGCACGCTCGCCGCCAAGAGGCGCGCCTCGATCCTGGAGGCGCTGCGCCGCGACGGCATGGTCCGCATCTCCGACCTCAGCGACAAGATGGGCGTCACCGCCGTGACGCTGCGCCGCGACATCGCCCACCTCGACGGCGAGGGCCTCCTGCGCCGGGTGCACGGCGGCGCCACGCTGCCCACCGCCGAGCTCCTGCCGGCCGCGACGCAGCCGTTAGAGGCCCCGGCGGAGCCCGCGCACTTCGGCGCTGCGGGCATGTTGGTCCCTTCGCTCGACTACTACTGGCCCGAAGTGGTCCGCGGCGCGGAGGAGGAGGCGTCCGCGAACGGGCTGCGGATCCTGCTCCGGGGCTCGTCCTACGGGAGCGCCGACGACCGGCCCCAGCTGGAGCGGCTGCTGGACCACGAGGACGTGTGCGGGCTGATCGCCGCGCCGAGCCTGACCGCGCCGTCGGCGGCGGCCACGATCGAGTGGCTGAGCACCATCGACACCCCGGTCGTGCTCGTCGAGCGCGTCGCGACGGTGGGCCCGCGCCAAGCCGTCGTGGAGTCGGTGGTGTCCGACCACGCCCTGGGCGCGGCCATGGCCGTGCACCACCTCGTGTCCCTGGGCCACCGCAAGGTCGGCCTGGTGACCAGCGAGAACAGCCCGACCTCCCCGCACGTGCACCGAGGCTGGCTCGACGCGTGCGCCGAGACCGGCCGCGACCCGCGGTCCACCGTGGACACCTCGATCCCGACGCCCGGCACGGCCGGGTGGGACACCGCGCTGGACGAGGTGCTCGACGCGTTGGCCACCACCGGCACCACGGCGGTGCTCGTGCACGCCGACACCGAGGCGATGGCCCTGGTGCAGCGCGCCGAGCAGCGCGGCGTGCAGGTGCCGTCCGGGTTGTCGGTGGTGGCCTACGACGACGAGGTGGCGGCGCTGTTCACGCCGGCGCTCACCGCCGTGCGCCCGGCGCGGCGCTCCATCGGCCGGGCGGCGGTGTCGCTGCTGGCCGCCCGGCTGCACGACCCGGACCGGCCGTCGCACCGGGTGGTGATCACCCCGTCCCTGCGCGTGCGCGGCTCGTCGGTCCCGCCGCCCGCCTGACCGCACCCACCGCACCTACCGCGCCAGCCAGCCGCCGTCGACCGGGAGGACGACGCCGTGGACGTAGTCGGCCGCGCGGGAGCACAGGAACAGCACCGCGCCCGCGATGTCCTCCGGTTCGGCCCAGCGACCCGCGGGGATGCGGTCGAGGATGGACCGGTTGCGGTCCGGGTCCGCGCGCAGGGCGCCGGTGTTGTCGGTGGCGACGTAGCCCGGCGCGACGGCGTTGACGTTGACGCCGCGGTGCGCCCACTCGTTGGCCAGTGCCTTGGTCAGGCCGGCCACCGCGGACTTCGACGCCGTGTACCCGGGCACGGTGATCCCGCCCTGGAAGCTCAGCATGGACGCGACGTTGACGATCCGGCCCGAGCCGCGGGCCAGCATCGCGCGGCCGACGTCGCGCGACAGCGTCCAGGTGGCGCGCAGGTTGACGTCGATCACGTGGTCGAAGTCGGCGTCGCTGTGCTCGGCGGCGGGCGCGCGGCGGATCGTGCCGCCGTTGTTGACCAGGACGTCCACCTTCCGCGCGGCCAGGAGAGCACCCAGCTCGGCCACCTGCGCGTGGTCGGCGAAGTCGGTCCGCACGGGGGTGAACACCCGGCCCTCGCCCTCGACCGCGGCCCGTGCCGGGCTGTCGCCCTCTGGCATGGACGCGCTGATGCCGATCACGTCCGCGCCCGCGGCGGCCAGCAGCCGTGCGACGGCCAGCCCGATGCCGCGCGCCGCCCCGGTGACCGCGGCTGTCTTGCCGGTCAGGTCGAGCAGGCCGGCCGCCTCCGGCGTCATCGCAGCGCCGCCGCGGGGTGCGGGTCCATGTCGTCGAACGCCTGGTTCTCCCCCGCCATGGCCCAGACGAAGCTGTACGCGGCCGTGCCGACGCCGCTGTGCACCGACCACGGCGGCGAGATCACCGCCTGGCGGTCGGCCACCACCAGGTGCCGGGTCTCGTTCGGCTCGCCGAGCAGGTGCACGACGCGGGCGTCCTCGGGCAGGCCGAAGTAGAGGTAGACCTCCATGCGGCGCTCGTGGGTGTGCGCGGGCATGGTGTTCCACATGCTGCCGGGGTGCAGCGACGTCACGCCCATCACGACCTGGCAGCTGCGGACGCCGTTCTCGTGGATGTACTGGGTGAGCGTGCGGCGGTTCGAGGTCAGCGGGTCGCCCAGCTCGCGCACGGTGCCGGCGCCCGGCTCCACCAGCACGGTCGGGTAGGCCGTGTGCGCGGGCGCGGAGAACAGGTAGAAGGCGGCGGGCGCCTCGGCGTCGTCGGACGCGAACGACACCTCTGCGACGCCGCGGCCGACGTACAGGCAGGCGGTCGGCGCGAGCCGGTGCTCCTCGCCGTCGACGGTCACCGTGCCCGGTCCGCCCACGTTGACGATCCCGGCTTCGCGGCGGTCGAAGAACCGCTCCGACTTCAGCTCCGGGAACGCCGGCAGGTGCAACGGGCCGGCGCTCGGCAGCGCGCCCACCAGCACCACCCGGTCGTGGTGGCTGTAGACCGCGCGCACCTCGCCGTCGGCGAACAGGTCTTCGACCAGGTAGTGCTGCCGCAGGTCGTCCGTGGTCATGGACGGGACCTGCTGCGGCGCGGTCGCGTAGCGCTGCTCCACGTTGCGTCGCCTTCCTTCGGTCGGATCGTTTCACTCAGGTGACGGTCGGAAACAGTCAATCTCAGACACAAAGGAAGGGCAAGACTGTACAGTTTGCTTGTTACGATCAGTTTCGATCAGAACGACGAGGCGAGCAGGCGGTCATGGCGGACAAACCGGGTGCGGAGGCCAAGGGCGCGATGCTGCCCGCCGCCCGACGGCAGTGGCTGCTGGAGCACTTGGCGGGCCGGGGCGTCGTGCGGATCACGCACATCGCCCAGGCCATGGGCGTCACGCCGGTCACCGTGCGGCGGGACGTGAACGACCTGGCCGCCGAGGGCCTGGTGGAACGGGTGCACGGCGGGGTCAGGCTGGTCGCCGACGTGCCCGCCGAGCCGTCCGGCGAGGACTCGACGCCCGCGATCGGGATGGTCGTGCCGTCGCTGGACTACTACTGGCCCGAGGTCATCCGCGGCGCGCAGGACACCGCGCACGAGAAGTGCGCCCGGCTCGTGCTGCGCGGGGCGTCCTACCAGGTCGACGACGTGCGGCACCAGGTCGAGTGGATGATGGGCAGCGGCGCGGTCGACGCGCTGCTCGTCGCGCCGCCGACCCGGGGCGCGGGGGCCGAGGAGCTCCTCGCCTGGCTGACGGCGCTGCCCGTGCCGGTGGTCCTGGTGGAGCGCTCGGCGGTGTCCGGCCCGTACCGGCAGCACGTCGAGTCCGTGCGCACCGATCACGCGGCGGGCGCGGAGCTCGCCGTCCGCCACCTGCACGGCCAGGGGCATCGCGGCATCGGGCTGGCGATCAGCGCGACCAGCCCCACGTCCGGCCAGGTCCGCGACGGCTGGCACGACGCGATGACCGACCTCGGGCTGCGGCCCGCGCCGGAGGTCAGCGTCGCCGCCTACTACGAGCCGGGCTGGGCGGTCGACGTCGACCGGGTGCTGGACCTGTGCGCCGAGCACGGGGCCACCGCGCTGGTCGTGCACTCCGACCGCGAGGCGGTGTCGTTGGTGCAGCGCGCCGAGGAACGCGGCATCCGGGTGCCGGCCGACCTGTCGGTGGTCGCCTACGACGACGAGGTGGCCAGGTTCGCCCACCCGCCGCTGACCGCCATGCGCCCGCCCAAGTACGCCGTGGGCAGCACCGCCGTGCACTTGGCGCTCGAACGCCTGGCCCAAGGCCCCGACCGGCCGGTGCGCCGGGTCGTCCTCAGCTCCGAACTGCGTGAACGCGCCTCGACCGGCGCACGCGCGGACGCACTGCGCTGATCACCGCACGCCGGCCGCACGCCAACTGCATCGACCCGCCCGGTTCACGGCACGCAGGCCGTGCTGAGGCGTGCGGTGACCACCCCGGCGAGGGATCACCGCACGCCAACCGCACCAACGCGACCTACCGCACCCGGCCTACCGCACACCCGCCGCGCTGACGCGTGCGGCGGCCCACGTGGCCGGATCGGCGACGAGCAGCCGTGCCACGTCGGCCGGTGGCAGCGGCACGGCGACGTCGGACATCGTGCACAGCGCCCCGGCCGCGGCGAGGTGACCGGAGCGCAGGCAGCGCGCCGGTGGAGCGCCTGCCAAGCGGCCCGCCAGGAAACCCGCGGCGAAGGCGTCGCCCGCGCCGACCGGTTCCACGACGTCCACCTCCAGCGCGGGCTCGAACACCGGCTCCGCGCCCGCCGCCAGCACGGACGCGCCGGTCGCGCCCTGCTTGACCACCACGGCGCCGGGTTCGGGCAGCACCTCGCGGACCGCGGCCGGCTCGGACACGCCCCACAGCGCCTCGGCCTCGTCGTCCCCGACCAGGACGAGGTCCGCCTTCGCGGCCAGGGAGCGCAGCACGTCCGGCCCGGACGGACCCCACAGCGCCGGTCGCCAGTTCACGTCGAACGACGTCGTGACGCCGGGGTGGTCCAGCAGGGCGTGCACCAGCGCCAGGCACGACGGCGACAGCGCGGCCGTGATGCCGGTCAGGTGCACGAACGACACCGCGCCCAGGTCCAGCCGGTCGACCAGCTCCGGCCCGAGCGCGGACGCCGCCGAGCCCGCGCGGTAGTAGCGCACGGCGCTGCCGGTCCGGCCCGCTTCCTTGATGTACAGGCCGGTGGGCCGGGTCGGGTCGACCACCACGCGCGAGACGTCCACGCCCGCACCCGCCACGGACGCGACGACCGCCCGACCGAACGGGTCGTCGCCCACCGCGCTCACCCAGCCGACGGGGACGCCGAGCGCGGCCAGCGCGCAGGCCACGTTGGACTCCGCGCCGCCGGTGCCCCGCGTCCAGGCGCGCACGTCCTCGGGAGGCCCCGCTTCGGCGGGGGTGAACACGGCCATGGTCTCGCCAACGCACAGCACCGCGACCACTTCGACTCCTTCGGTCTCAGACCCGAACAAAACGATCGTAAACGATCAAATAGTGCTTGACTCGACTTAAACGATCGCACATGCTCGTCCCGGCACCGACTTGCTCTTGCTCTCCCGCTCCACCACCGGCCAGGCCCGGACACCGCAGAGGAGATCAACGACGATGAACCCTCGCCGAACACCCCGCCGTTCCCGGTCGAGGCTGGCCGCCGCCGGCCTGGCCACCGCGGTGGTCGCGACCCTGGCGGTGACGTACCCGTCGACCGCCGGCGCGCAGGACGCGACCGCCGCGGTCACCGTGCGGCCGGACCCGTCCTACCAGCAGCCCGCGTTCGAGGGCTGGGGCACGAGCCTCGTCTGGTTCGCCAACGCCACCGGCGGCTACCCCGACGCGATCCGCAACCGCCTCGCCAACCTGCTCTACGGCGACGACGGCCTGCGGCTCAACATCGCCCGCTACAACATCGGCGGCGGCAACGCGCCCGACGTGCGCGACGACTACATGAAGGCCGGCGCGACGATGGAGGGCTTCTGGCGGGCGCCGGAGGGCACCACCCGCGAGGACGTGGACTGGTGGAACCCCGACGACCCGGCCCACTGGGACCTCTCGGCCGACGCCAACCAGCGCTGGTGGATCGACCGGATCAAGGACGAGGTCAGCCACTGGGAGGCGTTCAGCAACTCGCCGCCGTGGTTCCAGACCGTCAGCGGGTACGTCTCCGGCGGGTTCGACCCCTCCGCCGACCAGATCCGCGCCGACCGGGTGGACGACTTCGCCACCTACCTGGTCCGGGTCTCCGAGCACCTCGAGCGGACCCACGGCATCCGGTTCGACACCATCGATCCCCTCAACGAGCCGAACACGCCTTACTGGGGCACCCAGCTCGGTCCGGACGGTCAGCCGACCGGGGGCAGGCAGGAGGGCGCCCACGCGGGCCCGGCCCTCCAGCAGAGCGTGGTCCTCGCCCTCCGCCGGGCACTGGACGACTCGGCGCTCGACGCCCGACTGTCCGCCATGGACGAGACCAGCCCCACCATCTTCCGCACCAACTGGAACGCCTACGGCGCCGAGGGCAAGGCCGCCGTCGACCAGCTCAACGTGCACACCTACGGCACCGGCCACCGCACGTCCGCGCGCGACATCGCCAAGGGCGCCGACAAGCCGCTGTGGATGAGCGAGGTGGACGGCACCTGGGGCACCGGCCAGAGCTTCACCAGCATGGAGCCGGGACTGGGCATCGCCGAGCGGATCGTCAACGACATGCGCGAGCTGGAACCGTCCGCGTGGTTGCTGTGGCAGGCGATCGAGGACTACAACCCGCAGGCCGCGGCCGGCAAGAACTGGGGCGCGATCCAGGTCCCGTTCGACTGCCCGGCCGACGCCACGCCCGTGACGTGCCCGATCCGCACGAACACCAAGTTCCACACCATCCGCAACTTCACCCACTTCGTGCGACCGGGTGACCACGTCATCAAGGTGGACAACACGTCCAGCCTGGCCGCGGTGTCCGCCGACGGCTCGTCCGCCACGGTCGTCCACATCAACAACACCACCGAGCCGCGCGCCGTCACGCTCGACCTGTCGCGCTTCGGCGCGGTCCACGCGAACGCCTCGGTGACGCCGGTCGTCAGCGACGTCGCCGGCGGACTGGTGCGGGGCAAGGCGGTGCGGGTCGCGGACCGCTCGGCGACGCTCACCGTGCCCGCCAAGTCGGTTACCACCTTCGTGGTCGACGGCGTGCGCGGCGTGGCGTCCGACGCGGCGCTGGTGCAGCCCGGTCACAGCTACACGCTGAACGGCGTGCAGAGCGGCAAGGCGCTGGTGCCCTCCGCCGACGGGAACTCGGTCGTGCTCGGCGCCGCCGACCAGGCCGACGCGACCGCGCGGTGGCGCATCGAGCCGGTGACCGCGGGCACCGGCAACCGCGAGCGCTACGCGGTGCGGCACGACAGCGGCAAGCGCCTGGCCGACCGGGGCGGCAGCCTCGTGCTCGAACCGGGCGCGCAGACCGACCCGGCCGCCCAGTGGATCATGTCGACCACGGGCGACGGCAGCTACACGTTCGTCAACGCCGCCACCGGCCGGCTCTTCGACGTGGTCGGCCAGGGCACGGGCGTCGGCACCAGGGTGGGCGTGTACGTGCCCAACTCGGGGTCGAACCAGCGGTGGACGGTCGTGGACCGGACCCCGCGCACGAGCTGACCGGTACGGCGAACCGACGAGAGGGACGGCGATGGTGTCGGACACCGGGCGAGCGCTCGCACCGAAAGCGACCTTGGTGTCCGACACCTTGCTGGACCCGGCCGCGCTGTTCTTCGTGTCCTACGACGGCGTGGTCAACAACAACTCCTTCCAGCGGGACGCGATCGTCACCTTCGCCGGTCACCAGTACGCGACCTGGTACACCGGCAGCCGCCACGCCGTCGTGGCGCGCAGGCCGCTCGGCGGCGCGTGGGAGAAGGTCGTGCTGCCGCACCGGCTGAGCGTGGACGACTCGCACAACGTGATCTCGCTCGGCATCTCCCCGCAGGACGGGACGCTGCACGTCGCGATGGACACGCACGACAACCCCGTCTTCTACGTGAAGTCGATCCCGGGCCTCGTCACGCGACCGCTCACGACCTCCTGGGACGCGACGGTGTTCGGCGCGGTGCAACGGACTTTGGACGGCGTCGACCCGGGCGACCTGAGCTACCCCCAGTTCGTGGTGACCCCGGAAGGGGCCCTCCAGCTGAGCTACCGCACCGGCAGGTCCGGGAACGGCGTCAACGAGCTCGCCGAGTACGACCGCGGGACCTGGCGACGGCTGGGCGCCTGGAGTTCGGCGACCGGCGAGTACACCGGGCCGAGCGGTGTCGTGTCCACGAGGCGCAACATGTACCTGCACGGGCTGGACTACGACCGGCACGGACGCCTGCACGCCGCCTTCACGTGGCGCGAGGACGATCCCGGCGTGCTGTGCGCGCCCGGCGGCCTGACCAACCACGACACCGGTTACGTCCGCAGCGACGACCGGGGCCGCACCTGGCGCACCGGCGCGGGCGCCGTCGTGGGCACGACCGGCGGGGAGCGCGTGGCCGTCTCCTCCCCCGGCGTCCTCGTCGACCACCTCGGCCCGGACCACGCGCTCATGAACCAGGAGAGCCAGGCCGTCGACTCGACCGGCACGCCGCACGTGGTGATCAGCTACGTGCCGGAGCGGTTCACCCGGTGCGTGTCGGACTACGCCGCGCAGCGGGCGCGGTACGCGCGCACCTTCCACCTCACCCGCTCGGGAGACACGTGGACCAAGCGCGAGGTGCCCGTGCCGCCCCGCAGCACCCAGCGCACGAAACTGGTCTTCGACCACGCCGACAACGCCTACCTGGTGATGCCGCGCGGCCGGATCGTGGCGGCGAGCGAGGCGAGTGGGTGGACCGACTGGACCCTGCTCTTCGACCGGCCGGCGATGAACGCGTTCGGCGAGGTCAACGTCGACGCGTCGCGGGTCGCGGTCGACGGCGTCCTGTCCGTGCAGTACCAGCAGGCCTCGTCGGGCACCACGCCGTCGCCGATCCGGGTCGCGGACTTCCGACTGGCCTGACGGGCGACCGGGTTCCCGCGTCGGCGGGAACCCGGTCGTGCCCTCAACTACGCCGCCAGACCTGGTTCGGCTTGCCGTTGCAGTGCCAGAACCCGACCGCGCTGCCGTTCGCGGTGGCCTCACCGGTCACGTCGAGGCACAGGCCGGACTGGTTGTTGGTCACCGTGCCGTTCGAGTGCAGGGTCCACTTCTGGTTCGCGCCGCCGTGGCAGTCCCAGATGATCAACCGGGCCTCGGTGCCGCCACCGCCCTCGGCGTCGAGGCACTTGGCGCCGTAGACGCGCAGCTCCTGGGCGGCGGTGTGGGCCCACCGCTGGTTGGCGCCCCCGTTGCAGTCCCAGAGCGTCGGCGCCGTGCCGTTGGTCCGGCTCGCGCCCGGAACGTCGAGGCACCGGTTGGACCCGGCCCCGCGCAGCACGCCGTCGGTCGGCGTGGTGGTACCGCCGCCCCACGCCCACCGCAGCCGGTCGGCGCCGCTGGGGTTGGTGACGTTCAGGGTGAGGTTGGCGCCGCTGCCGCTCAGGGTGGTCAGGGAGTAGCTGTCACCGGTGCGCAGGCCCGGCCAGTACACCGAGCCCATGCGCAGCGAGCGCAGGGTGTCGGTCGCGGCCTGGAGGTAGGCGACCTCGTAGGAGCCGTTGACCGGACCGTTGTAGTCCAGGCCCGAGGTCATCTCGGCGCCGAACTCGTCCAGCACGGTGCGCGAGGCGCAGGTGCCGATACGCGCCCGGAGGTCGTCGGCCCACTGCTGCGGGCTGGTCCAGTCCTTGTGCCAGAAACCGTACTGGTGCAGCGCGAGGTACGTGCCGTCGAGCCGGCTGTCCGCGCACACCGGCTTGACGTCCTCGCTGTAGCCCGTGCCGCCGATGAACACCCGGCCGCGCGGCACGGACGGCCGGGCGGTCAACCAGTTCGCGGCGACGTCGCGCCACTCCTGGCTGCTGTAGCCGAACGGCTCGTTCATCGGCTCGAAGTACACCGCGGCGTCGGCCGCGTACTTCGCGGTGATCCGGTTCCACATGGTGTTGAACGCGGCGGTGTCGTCGATGCGGCCGTCCTTGGCCGTCGGGGACTCCCAGTAGCCCAGGACGACCTTGAACCCCTTGGCCGCGGCGGCGTCGATCGCGCCGGTGTAGGAGTTCCAGAAGGGGCCGTTGACCGTGGCCGGGTTCACCGGCAGCCGCACGGTGTTGGCGCCGAGCTTGGCCTGGAACTGCCCGATGACCGCCGTCGCCTTGGCGTGGGTGGTGGCGTAGTCGTCCGATTTGGACAACCCCGAGGGCACGACCTCGTCGGCGGCGTAGTTGTCGCGCGGGTCGGCCCAGTTGACCCCCTTGAACTGGCTGGTGTCCGCACTGGCGGGCGAGGCCGTCGCGGTCAGCAGCCCGGCCACGCCCAAGGCGCAGCCGACCGCCGCCGCGACGCGCGAGAGGCGTCGGGTGGGCGAAGAGTTCATCGTTGATCTCCTCTTGAGTGGTGCCGGGTGGAGGGGACCTTGCGGAACACGTCATGTTTGCGCAAACATGAGCGGCGGCCGCGCCAGTCTGTGACCCCGGCGACAGGCTGTCAAGAGGATCGGCCGGGACCCCGCACCCACCGCGGAGCCGCACGGCCCCCTGGACAGGCCCGAGTCGACGAGCTAGCGTCGGCCGCCAAATGTTTGCGTAAACATCTTCGCCGCGGTCAACAGGAGAGACGATGACGTCCATCTCGGCGCCGGTCGAGGCGCCACCGGCACGCCCGGCGCGGAACGCCGGCCGCCTGCGCGTCGACCGGAAGGGTTGGCTGTTCGTCGCGCCGTTCCTGGCCGTGTTCGCGTTGGTGTTCCTGGCGCCGATCGTCTACGCGGTGTGGTTGAGCCTGTTCCGCGAGCAGGTGTTCTTCGGCGGCACGGAGTTCGTGGGGCTGGACAACTACACGGCGGTGCTCCGGGACGGGAAGTTCTGGGAGTCGTTCCTGCGGGTGCTGCTGTTCCTGGTCGTCCAGGTGCCGATCATGCTCGGCCTGGCGCTGGTGGCGGCGTTGGCGATCGACAGCGCCCGGCTGCACGCGGCGGGGTTCTTCCGGATCGTGGTGTTCCTGCCCTACGCGGTGCCGGCCGTCGTGGCGACGCTGATGTGGGGCTTCATCTACGGCGACAGCTTCGGCCTCGCCGCGGACCTCAACGGGTTGCTGGGCGACAAGGTCGTCCTGCCGCTGTCGGGCGACTGGATCCTGTTGTCGATCGGCAACATCGTGACGTGGGAGTTCGTCGGCTACAACATGCTGATCCTCTACTCGGCGCTCAAAGTCGTGCCGCACGACCTGTACGAGGCCGCCGCCATCGACGGCGCGGGCGCGTTCCGCACGATCGCGAGCGTGAAGCTGCCCGCGATCCGGGGCGCGGTGATGATCGCGACGATCTTCTCGATCATCGGCAGCTTCCAGCTGTTCAACGAGCCGAACATCCTGCGGGCGTTGGCGCCCAACGCGATCAGCACGTACTACACGCCGAACATGTACGCCTACACGTTGTCCTTCGGCGGCCAGCAGTACAACTACTCGGCCACGGTGGCGATCGTCATGGGCGTCATCACCGCGATCATCGCCTACGTCGTGCAGCTGCGCGGCACGCGGAAGGGTGCGTGAGGACCGTGGCCCTGTCCCCGCTCCGACCCCGCAAGTCCCGCCTGCTGACCACGGTCATGGCGGTGTACCTGGTCTACACGCTGGTGCCGCTGGCGTGGCTGCTGATCAGCGCCACCAAGACCCAGCAGGACCTGCTCTCCACGTCCAGGCTGGCGTTCGGCGGCACGTTCGCGCTGTTCGACAACATCGGGCAGACGTTCACCCACGACAACGGGATCTTCCTGCGCTGGCTGGGCAACACGCTGCTCTACGTCGTCGTGGGCGCGGGCGGCGCGACCGCGTTGGCCACCGCGGCCGGCTACGGCCTGGCCCAGTACCGCTTCCGCGGCCGGCGCGCCGTGTTCGCCGTGCTGCTCGGCGCGATCGCGATCCCCGGCACCGCGCTGGCCGTGCCGACGTTCCTGATGTTCAGCAACCTGGGCCTGACCAACACGCCGTGGGCGATCATCATCCCGTCGCTGGTCAGCCCGTTCGGCCTGTACCTGGTGTGGACCTACACCACCGAGGCCGTGCCCGACGAGCTGCTGGAGGCCGCCCGCATCGACGGCGCGGGCGAGCTGCGGATCTTCTTCACCGTCACCCTGCGCCTGCTCGCGCCGGGCGTGGTGACGGTCGCGCTGTTCGCGGTGGTGTCGACGTGGAACAACTACTTCCTGCCGCTGATCATGCTCAGCGAACCCGACTGGTACCCGCTCACGGTGGGGCTGAACCAGTGGAGCGCCCAGGCCTCCGGTGTCGGCGCGCAGCCGATCTACCACCTCGTGATCACCGGCTCGGTCATCACCATCGTCCCGCTCGTCATCGCGTTCCTGCTGCTCCAACGCTTCTGGCAGTCAGGTTTGACCGCGGGCAGCGTCAAGCAGTAACCCTCTCCCACCGCCGCGAAAGGACCCCCACGATGTCACCCACCAGGCGCAGCCGGGTGGCCATAGTCCTGGCCACCGCCCTCGCCACCGCGCTCTCCGCCTGCTCCTCCGGCGACGGCGGCGGCACGACGCCGGGCGGCGCGACCGGCACCCAGGACGCGGTCGACGCCGCCCTGCGCGACGGCGGCGAGATCACCTACTGGAGCTGGACCCCGTCCGCCAAGGCGCAGGTCGAGGCCTTCCAGCAGGAGCACCCCAACGTCAAGGTCAACTACGTCAACGCCGGCACCGGCAACGACCACTACACCAAGCTCCAGAACGCCATCAAGGCAGGCTCCGGCGCACCCGACGTCGCCCAGGTCGAGTACCAGGCGCTCCCCCAGTTCGCGCTGACCGGCTCGCTGGTCGACCTCGGCCAGTACGGCTTCCAGGCCTTCGAGGGCGACTACACCCCCTCGACGTGGAACTCGGTCAAGGTCGGCGGCGGCCTGTTCGGCCTGCCCCAGGACTCCGGCCCCATGGCCCTGTTCTACAACAAGGCGCTCTTCGACCAGCACGGCATCGCCGTGCCCAAGACGTGGGACGAGTACGTCGACGCGGCCAGGAAGCTGCACGCCGCCGACCCGACCAAGTACATCACCAACGACACCGGTGACGCGGGCTTCGCGACCAGCATGATCTGGCAGGCGGGCGGCAAGCCGTTCCGCACCGACGGCAAGTCCGTGAAGATCGACCTCCAGGACGAGGGCGCGAAGAAGTGGACCGCCGCGTGGGACCAGCTCGTCGAGGAGAAGCTGGTCTCCACCATCCCCGGCTGGACCGACGCGTGGTACAAGGCGCTGGGTGACGGCACTATCGCCACGCTGGCGACCGGCGCGTGGATGCCCGGTGTGCTGGAGTCCTCGGTGCCGGGCGGCGCGGGCAAGTGGGCCGTCGCCCCGCTGCCGACCTACGACGGCGGCACGCCGGTGACCGCGGAGAACGGCGGCAGCACGCAGTCGGTGCTCAAGCAGAGCGCCAAGCCCGCGCTCGCGGCGGCCTTCGTGCGCTGGCTCAACAACGGCAACGGCGTCAAGCCGTTCCTGGAGAGCGGCGGCTTCCCCGCCACGAAGGCCGACCTCGACTCCGCCGCCTTCAAGGACAAGGCCTCGCCCTACTTCGGCGGGCAGCAGATCAACCAGGTCCTGACCGCCGCCGCCGGCCAGGTCCTGCCGGGCTGGAGCTACCTGCCCTACCAGCTCTACGCCAACACCGTCTTCAACGACACCGTCGGCAAGTCCTACACCGACGCCACCGGCCTCGACCCCGGTCTGGTGGACTGGCAGAAGGCGCTCGTCGAGTACGGCAACCAACAGGGCTTCACCGTCAACGGCTGACCCGACGGCGGGACGGCCCCCGACCGGCCGTCCCGCCACCGCGCACCCGCGCCGCACCCGGCGCCACACCCGGAAGGAACACCCGATCCCCGTGCCCGACTTCAGCATCGGCGAGCGCGACTTCCTGCTCGACGGCAGGCCGTTCCGCATCCTGTCCGGGGCCCTGCACTACTTCCGCGTGCACCCCGACCAGTGGGCCGACCGCATCGACAAGGCCCGGCGCATGGGTTTGAACACCATCGAGACCTACGTCGCCTGGAACGCGCACGCGCCCGCGCCGGACGCCTTCGACCTCACCGGCGGGCTCGACCTCGGCCGGTTCCTGCGCCTGGTCGCCGACGCCGGCATGCACGCGATCGTCCGCCCCGGCCCCTACATCTGCGCCGAGTGGGACAACGGCGGCCTGCCCGCCTGGCTGTTCCGCGACCCCGAGGTGGGCGTCCGCCGCGCCGAACCCCGTTACCTGGCCGCCGTCAAGGCCTACCTCGACCGCGTCTACGAGGTCGTCGCCCCGCTCCAGGTCCAGCACGGCGGCCCCGTCATCCTCGTGCAGATCGAGAACGAGTACGGCGCGTTCGGCGACGACAAGACCTACCTCAAGACCCTGGCGGAGCACACCCGCGACGCCGGCATCACCGTGCCGCTGACCACGATCGACCAGCCGACCGACGAGATGCTGGCGGCGGGCAGCCTGGAGGGCCTGCACCGGACCGCGTCCTTCGGCTCGCGCGCGGTCGAGCGGCTGGCCGCGCTGCGCCGTCACCAGCCGACCGGGCCGCTGATGTGCGCGGAGTTCTGGAACGGCTGGTTCGACCACTGGGGCAGCCACCACCACACCACCTCGGCCGCGGACAGCGCCGCCGAGCTCGACGCGCTGCTCTCCGCCGGCGCCTCGGTCAACGTCTACATGTTCCACGGCGGCACCAACTTCGGCTTCACCAGCGGCGCCAACGACAAGGGCACCTACCAGCCGACCATCACCTCCTACGACTACGACGCCCCGCTGGACGAGGCAGGCAACCCCACCGCCAAGTACCACGCGTTCCGCGAGGTCATCGCGCGCCACCACGACGTGCCCGGCGAACCGCCGCCCGCCGCACGGCCGACGCCGCGGTTCACGGTGGCGTTGACCGATCCCGTGCCCCTGCTGGACCTGGCGAAGCGGTCGACCGCCTGGCAGCGCCACGACACCGTGCCCGCGCTCGACGACCTGGACGGCGCGCCGCGGCTGGCGCTGGCGACCACGCGGGTCGACGCCTCGGACCCCGCCGTGCTGTGCTTCGGCGAGGTGCGCGACCACGCCTCGGTGTTCCTGGCCGGCCGACCGGTCGGGACGCTGCTGCGCGAGCACCACCAACGCGCCCTCGGCCTGCCCCGCGCGGCCGGTGAGCTGGCCGTCCTGGTCGAGGACCACGGCCGGGTCAACTACGGGCCGCGCCTCGGCGAGCCCAAGGGCCTCATCGGCGGCGCGACCCTCGACGGCCGTCCCCTGACCGGGTGGGACGTGCTCCCGCTCGCCCTCGACGCGCCGCCGGCGGCGTGGACCGATCGGGAGGGCGCCACACCCGTGCCGGCGGCGGTGCCGGGTCCGGTGTTCCTGCGCGCCCGGTTCGACCTCGACCGGCCCGCCGACCTCCACCTGGACACCGACGGCTGGGGTCGTGGTCTGGTGTGGGTCAACGGCTTCTGCCTGGGCCGGTACTGGTCACGCGGCCCTCAGCGCACCCTGTACGTGCCCGGCCCGGTGCTGCGCGCCGGGGACAACGAGCTGGTCGTCCTCGAACTCGCGGCCCTGACCACCCCCACGGCCCGCTTCGTGCCGGGACCGCTGCTCGGCCACACCGAGGCGTGATCGATGTTTACGCAAACAAGTAGCGTTCTGCACCGGCTATAGTGGCGACGCGCCACACGGCGTCGACGCTGCCGGTGGAAAGGAGCCCCGACGTGACCGCGGAATCCGCGTCCGGGTCGTCCGGGCAGCCCCCCGTGCGGCGCGCGCCCGCCCGCCGGGTGTCCATGGCCGACGTCGCCCGGCTGGCCGGTGTGTCGGCGCAGACGGTGTCGCGGGTGTCCAACGGGCACCCCAGCGTCGTCGGCTCCACGCGCGAGCAGGTGCTGGACGCCATGCGGCGCCTGGGCTACCGGCCCAACAGCGCGGCCCGCGCGCTGAAGTACGGCGAGTTCCGCACCATCGGCGTCATCCTGTTCACCCTCTCCACGGTCGGCAACAGCCGCACCCTGGAGGCCATAGTGGACCACGCCGCGCACGAGGGTTACGCCATCACGTTGATCCCCGTGGCGGTGCCGACCCAGGACGGCGTGCTCGGCGCGTTCACCCGGCTCGGCGAGCTGGCCGTCGACGCGGTCATCGTGATCATGGAGGTCCACCTCCTCGACGCGGCCACGATGACGCTCCCGCTCGGCATCCCGGCCGTGATCGTCGACTCCAACGGCGGCGACCGCTACACCGTGGTGGACACCGACCAGGCCGACGGCACCCGCCAGGCCGTGCGCCACCTGCTCGACCTCGGCCACCGCACGGTCTGGCACGTCGCCGGCCCCGAGGACTCCTACGCCGCCGAACGCCGCGCCGAGGCGTGGCGCGCCACCCTGACCGAAGCGGGCCTGCCCGTGCCCGCGATGTCGCGGGGCGACTGGTCGGCCGACTCCGGCTACCGGGCGGGGCTGGCGCTGGCCGACGAGCCCGGCTGCACGGCGGTGTTCGCGGCGAACGACCAGATGGCCCTCGGCCTGCTGCGCGCGTTCCACGAGAAGGGGAAGGTGGTGCCGCGCGACATCAGCGTCGTCGGTTTCGACGACATCACCGACACCACCTCCTTCATCCCGCCCCTGACCACGGTGCACCAGGACTTCACCGAGGTGGGCCGCCGCTGCGTCGAACGCGTCCTGCGCCAGGTGCACCACCACCGCACCAAGCCCGGCACCACCCTGGTCCCGACCCGCCTGGTGGTCCGCTCCAGCACCGCGCCGCCCCCGGCCTGACCGGACGTCTCACGAGACCGGCGTCGCCTCCGACAGGTGCCAGAAGTCGGCGTAGCGGCCACCGAGGCGCAGCAGCTCTTCGTGGGAGCCCTCCTCCACGATCCGGCCGCCGTCGAGGAAGACGACCCGGTCGGCCCGTCGGACGGTCCGCATCCGGTGCGCCACCATCACCACCGTGCGGCCGGCCATCAGGCGCTCGACGCCGTCGTGGACGGCCGCTTCGTTCACCGGGTCGAGGGCGGAGGTCACCTCGTCCAGCAGCACGATCGGCGCGTCCTTCAGCAGCGCCCGCGCGATCGAGACGCGCTGGCGCTCACCGCCCGAGAGCCGCGCGCCGCCCTCGCCGACGTTCGTCGCCCACCCGCCGGGCAGCCACTCGACCACCTCGTCCAACCGCGCCGCCGCCGCTGCCTGCCGCACCTCGGCGGCACTCGCGTCGGGACGGCCGAGGCGCACGTTCTCCTCGATCGTGCCGTCGAAGAGGTAGACGTCCTGGAACACGAACGCGATCCGGGCCATCAGCTCCTCGGTGTCGACGGCACGCACGTCCACGCCGCCCACGCGCACCGCGCCCGCGTCCACGTCGTAGAACCGCGCGAGCAGCTGGAGCAGCGTGCTCTTGCCCGCGCCCGACGGTCCGACCACGGCGAGCCGCTGCCCCTCCGGCACGGTCAACGACACGTCGTCGACCACCGTGCGGTCGCCGTGCCGGAAGGTGGCGGAGTCGAGTTCCAGCCCGTGGTGCCGCGGCCGGACCGGCTCACGCGGTCGTGGCAGCGGCTCGGTGCGCAGCACCTCGTCGAGCCGCGCCAGCTCGAAACGCGCGCCGCGCAGCTTGCCGCCGATGTCCGACAGCGACAGCAGCGGAACCGCGCACCGGGCGGCCAGCACCAGGATTGCGACGACCTCGGCCGCGCCGATGTGCCCGCCGAGCGCGAGGTACGCGCCCAGGACGAGCACCACGGTGAACATCGCCTGCACCGCCAGCGCCAGGCCCACCGCGCCGGGCAGCGCGGACCGCACGGAGCGGCGTGACGCGCGCCGGACGTCCCGCAGCGAGTCGTCCAGCGACCGGAAGCGCTCGGCGGTCCGGCCGCCGGCCCGCAGTACCGGCTGCGCCTGGAGGTACTCGATGACCCGCCCGGCGGCCTCGTGGTCGCGTTCGGCGCGCTCGGCGTCGGTGGCGGCCGCCGAGCGCCCCGTCCAGGACTGCACCGCCGCCACGACCGGTGCGGCGGCCAACGCGGCCAACCCCAACCGCCAGTCGAAGCCGAGCATCACCAACACGATCGTCAGCGGCGTCACGGCGGCGGAGACGAACGGCGCCAGCAGGTGCGCGATCACACCCATGGCCTGCAACACCCCGGTGCCGGCCAGGACGGACAGCTCCCCGACCCGGCGGCCGTCGTACCAGCCGACGGGCAGCCGGGCGAGGTGGTCGCCGAGCCGGTGGTACATGCCGCGCAGCAACGTGGTCCCGGCGCGGAACCCGGACAGGTCGCTGCGGTAGCGCAGCACCGCGTAGACCGCGACGGCGGCGCCGAACGCGACCAACGACGGCCGGACGTCCCCCGGTGCGGGCCCGAGCAGCGCCCTCAGCACGGGGACCAGCAGGGCGTAGGACAGGCCTTCGGCCATCGCGGTGACCGTCATCAGGGTGACGGTGCGGCGCACCGGCCGGGCGTACTCGTTCCCGAGCACCCGCAGCAACATCCGGATCATCGGGGTTCGCTTCCTTCCCGGGCGGGGGTTCCGTCGGCCGTCGCCGCTCGGTGCGAGTGCCAGAACGCGGCGAACTTCCCGTTGCGCGCCAGCAGTTCGGCGGGTGCGCCGCGCTCCACGATCGCACCGTCCTCCAGCACCACGACGGTGTCGGCGTCGGCGATCGTCTCCAGGCGGTGGGCGATCACGAGGGTCGTCCGATCGCCCGCCGACGCCGCCAGGGCCCGGCGCACCGCCTGTTCGGTCCGCGGGTCGGCGAAGGCGGTCGCCTCGTCCAGCACCAGCACGGGCGCGTCGGCGAGCAGCGCGCGGGCCAGCGAGATCCGCTGCGCCTCGCCGCCCGACAGCCCGGCGTCCTCGCCGATCACCGACTCGTACCCGCGCGGCAGTTCGAGGATCCGCTCGTGGATGTCGGCCAGCCGGGCGGCGCGGACCACGTCGTCGCGATCGGCGTGCGGCACGGCCAGCGCGATGTTGTCCGCGACCGACGCGCGCAGCAGGGACGTGGACTGGAAGACGAACGACACCGTCCGGTAGAGCTCGCGGCCGTCGAGGTCGCGCAGGTCGACGCCGCCGAGCACGACCGCGCCCCCGGTCGGGTCGAAGAACCGCGGCAACAGCTGGACCAGCGTGGACTTGCCGCTGCCCGAGGGGCCGACGACCGCGGTGGTCGTGCCCGGTTCGAGCACCAGGTCGATCCCGCGCAGCACCTCGTGCCCCGGCTCGTAGCCGAAGCGGACGTCGCGCAGCTCCACCCGGTGCCCGCGCGGCGCGACCGGGTGCGCGGGCTCCGGCAGCGGTCGCACCGCCAGCACGTCCCGGATCCGGTCGAGCGCGCGCCGTGCGGCCTGGAGGTCGTCGAAACCGTGACCGAGGGCCGCCACCGGAGCCGTCAGGCCGAGCCCGAGCAGCACGAACGGCAGCAGGTCGGCCGGCGCCAGGCCGCCGGACGTGATCAGGACCGCCCCGCCGACCAGCACGACCAGCAGCACGAACGGCGGCGACAGCGCCAGCTGCATCCCGGCGGCGGGCCCGGCCATGCCGTGCACCCACCGGTTGAAGGCGCCGACGAAGTCGTCCACCGCCGTGCGGAACCGGCGGTGCGCGCGCTCGCCACCGCCGAACGCCTTCACCACGGCGATGCCCCGCACGAACTCGACCACCGAGCTCGCGATCCGCCCCATGGCGCCGTCGAACTCCTCCTGCTCGCGCAGCCGGGCCGGCGTCATCATCAGCGGGACCAGCGCCACCGCGAGCACCACCGGCGCCAACGTGATCAGCGTGAGCCGCCAGTCGACGGTGACCAGGTAGACCAACGACACCAGCGGCACCACGAACGCGGACACGAGCTCACCGGGTGCGTGGGCGATGACCGGGTGCACCGCGCTCACGTCCTCCCCCACGACCTTCGCCAGCTCGCCGGTCCGGCGGTGGGCGAACCAGCCGATCGGCGCGTGCCCCAGCCGATCGGCCAGCGCCCGCCGGAACGACAGCTGCACCCGGCCGTCGAGGAGGTGCCCCACGGCGGCCGACGCGGAGGTGAACAGCAGCCGCACGAACAGCCCGACCGCGCCCGCGACCACGACGAACCACACGTGGCCGTGGTCGACCGGGGCGGGCGACAGCAGCGCACGGCCCAGTTCGACCACCGCCAGCAACGGCGCCAGCCCCGCGACCGCGCCGACCACCTGGAGCACGACGACGGCGGCGAAGGCCCACCGGTGAGGGCGCAGCAGCACCGCCAGGCTCGGTCTCGCCGGGTCGACGCCCGGTGCCGCGGACACCTCGGCGGCGGTCATCGGTCCCCCACCTTCGTCGACCCGGTCACCAGGCGGTCCCGGAGGAACCCGGCGACCTCCGCCCGCGCGGGTTTCGCCTGCCGCACCACGCCCGGCATGCTGAGGAACCCGTGCGTCGCCCCGGGGTGCTCGGTGAGCCGTGCGGGCGTCCCCGCCTCCCGCAGCCGTTCGGCGTAACGGCGGCCGTGGTCGGCCAGCGGGTCGACGGTCGGCACCACGACGAGCGCGGGGGCCAGCCCGCTCAGGTCGTCCGCGCGCAGCGGCGACAGCGGACGGGCATCCGTTCCCGGCGGAACGGCCAGTCGCCGGTACAGCCGCAGGTGCGGCAGGGTCAGCGTCGGGCTGTGCGCGTGCCGGGTCATCGACGGGTGGTCGAACCCCGCCTCGGTCAGGTCGAGCGCGGGGTTGACCAACACCTGCGCCTGGAGGGGCAGCCCGGCTTCCCTGGCCCGGATCGCGACCAGCGCGGCGATCAGCCCGCCGTTGCTCTCCCCGAAGACCGCGGTGCGCGCCGGGTCGATCCCCCACTCCCCGGCGTGCCGCACCACGTGCCGCAGCACGTCCCAACCGTCGTCGACGGCCGCCGGCAGCGGGGTCCCCGGATCGAGGAGCCGGTGCTCGACCGAGACGACCACCGCGGGCAGCCGCGCGGCGAGGTGGCTGTTCACCCAGTCGCTCTGCGCCGCCGTGCCGACGAACCCGCCGCCGTGCACGTGCAGCACGAGTGGCAGGTCGTCGTCCCCGCCGCGGTCCGGTGACGGCCGGTACACCCGGACCCGGACCTCCCGGTCGGGCAACGCCACCTCCCGCCACCGGATCCCGGCGCCGCGCGCGGGCCACCCGGTGACCACCCGGAGCAGGCGGGACGCCCGCTTGCGGTTCTCCACCTCGCGGAAGGCGATCAGCTCCTCCGTCGTCATCGCGGACCAGTCCTGCTCCTTCCGCAGGGCGTGCAGCAGTCGGACCCCCGGCGAGGGGCGTTCGACGCCGGTGACGTCGTCCATGTCTCCTCCTCGACCACCGTAGTTTCGCTACCGATGGTATCGATACCGATCGTAGCGCAATTGGCTATCGTGGGGTCATGACCCCAGCGACCCCGTCCGGCAGGCCGCCCGGTCGTCCGCGCGCCGGCATCGACGCGGTGGTCTTCGCCGCGACGCTGGGCACGATCCACGAGCTCGGCTACGCGGGCGCGACGATGGACCGCATCGCGGCGGCGGCGGGGGTCGCGAAGACGACGCTCTACCGCCGGTGGGAGTCGAAGGGCGCCCTGATCGTGGACTGCATCCTCGACACGTTCGGCCCGCTGCGGCCGGAGAGCGAGGACCGGGCCGAGATCCTGTCCTCGGCCATCCGGTTGGCCGCGGCGAAGATCGGCGAGCCGGGGGTCGCCGCGGCGTTCGCGGGCGTGTTCGTGGACGCCATCAGCGATCCGACCCTGCGCGAGGTCCTGTCGACGCGGTTGCAGGCCCCGTACCTCGCCGTGCTCGTGGACGCGCTGGGGCTGCCGGAGGACCGGGTCCTGCTCTTCATCGACGTCGTCGTCGGGACCCTGCTGCACCGGATGGGCATGACCGGCGTGCCGATGGTCGACGCCGACGTCGAGGCGCTGACCGCGATGGTCCTGCGCGACTTCGCCGACTCCGACGACCCGGCCTAGATCGCCGCCGCCGGTGTTCACAACTCGTTGTTCAGCCTGCCCAGGGCGAAGCTGAACATCCTCCGCGCCGCTTGACTCGGGTCCGATGACGGAGCCCGTGCCGCGGCGTTCGAGGCACGGGCTCTCCCCTACGGACAGGGAGGTCCCGTGGCGCGAAGAGCAGTGGCGCTGGCGCTGGCCACCGCACTGGCGGGAACGGCGGCGCCCGCCCACGCCGCACCCGACGGCACACCACCGGACACGACCGCGCCCGGCGGCGCGCGGGGCACGACGTCGTCGCCGGACGACCGCAAGACCGTCACCCTCGTCACCGGCGACCGGGTCGTCCTCGACGGCGACCGGTTGGTCTCCGTCACCCCCGGCGCGCACCGGCAGGACGTCTCGTTCCAGGTCACCCGGCACGCGGGCCGCCTGCGCGTGGTCCCGGCCGACGTGGCCCGGCCGCTGGCCGAGGGCCGGGTGGACCAGCGGCTGTTCGACGTCACCGGGCTGGTCGAGGCGGGGTACGACGACGCGCGGCGCGACACCGTGCCGGTGATCGTCTCCGGGGGCCGGCCGCCGTCGGGCGCACGGGTGGCCGACGCGCTGCCCGCCGTGGACGCGGTGGCGGCCGAGGTCCCGAAGTCGACCGGGTGGCTCGAACTGCCCGAGGGCCCCGGCAAGGTGTGGTTGGACGGGATGGCCCGCCCGCTGCTGGACCGCAGCACCACGCAGGTCGGCGCGCCGGCGGCGTGGGCGGCCGGGCTGACCGGCGCGGGCGTGACCGTCGCGGTCGTCGACACGGGCGTGGAGGGTGATCACCCCGACCTGGTCGGGAGGGAGGTCGCCGGGCGCGACTTCACCCGCGAGCAGGACGGCGTCGACCGCTACGGCCACGGCACGCACGTCGCGGCCACGATCGCCGGCCACCGCGCGCCCTACCGGGGCGTCGCGCCGGACGCGCGGCTGCTCGACGCGAAGGTGTGCGACCGCGAGGGCTTCTGCCCGGAGTCCGCGATCATCGAGGGGATGCGCTGGGCCGCGGAACAGGGCGCGGACGTGGTGAACGTCAGCCTCGGCCTGCCGCCCAGCGACGACGTCGACCCGGTCGAGGCCGCCGTGGACGCCCTGTCGGCGAGCCACGGCACGCTGTTCGTGGTCTCGGCGGGCAACTCCGGCGACGCGCCGGGCACCCTGCTCTCGCCCGGCACCGCCGACGCCGCGCTGACCGTCGGCGCGGTGGCGCGCGACGACTCGGTGGCCGATTTCTCCAGCCGGGGACCGAGGGTCGCCGACGGCGCGGTCAAGCCCGACATCACCGCGCCGGGCGTGGACATCGTCGCGGCGAAGGCGAGCACCGGCGGACTTCTCGGCGCGCCCGTCGGCGAGCACCACATGGCGCTGTCCGGCACGTCGATGGCCTCGCCGCACGTCGCCGGCGCCGCGGCGCTGCTGGCGCAGCGGCACCCGGACTGGACCGGCGCGCGGCTCAAGGCGGCGCTGACCGCCTCGGCGCGGCCGAACCCGGCGCTGGGCCTGCACGACCAGGGCTCGGGCCGCCTGGACATCGCCGCCGCGTTGTCCACGACGATCACCAGCGAACCCACGTCGGTCGTCCTCGGCAGGCACGAGTGGCCGCACGACGACGACAAACCCACCACGAAACCCGTGGTCTACCGCAACGACGGCGCGCAGCCGGTCACGCTGGACCTGGCGGTGCGGGCGAACGGGCCCGGCGTGTTCTCGGTGTCCCCGACGAGCATCACCGTCCCGGCGGGCGGCGCGGCCGAGGTCGCCGTCACGGGCGACGCGCGGCAGGCGGCCGCAGACGGCGCGCACTCGGGCACGGTGGTGGCGACCGCAGGCGGCGCGGAGGTGCTGCGGACGCCGGTCGGCCTCAACCGCGAGGTGGAGAGCTACCCGGTCACCTTCGACTACCCCGGCGCGCCCGAGGGCCGGGCGTTCACGCTCCTGGTGCACCTGGCCACCGGCGCGCACACCTACGTGCGGGACGGCGCCGTGCGGCTGCCCAAGGGCGACTACGTGGTGCAGGCGCTGCTGGGCCCGGAGGAGGGCCCGCACACGATCGTCACGCGGCCGGACCTCCGGGTGGAGGGAGCGGCGCACGTCGTCCTCGACGCCCGGCCGGCGGGACCGCTGGAGGTCGTGGCGCCCGATCCGGCCGCGACCGCGGGCGAGCACCGCCTGCTGGTCGAGCGCCGGCTCGGCGAGCAGACCGTGAGCGTGGGGCTGTACCAGCCCGGCGGTTTCCGGGCCGGGACGCGGGTCGGTCACGCCGGGCCGGCGCTGCCCGCGGGCGAGTTGGACGTCTTCATCTCCGCGCAGTCCGAGAGCCCGTCGGCGTCCTACTGGCTGGGGTGGGTCGAGCAGGGCCGGGTGCCCGACGGGTTCGTGCGCCGGCCGCGTGAGTCGGACCTGGCGAAGGTGCGCACCACGATCGCCCTGAAGGACACCGGCGGGTACCGGGCGTTGGGCGGCTGGGTGGTCGCGCCGTCGGGTGCGGCCGGTCCGGGCTTGTTCACGGACTTGGCCCCCGGGCCCGTTTTCACGCGGTACACGACACCGGATGTCGCCTGGGAAACGCTGTACACCGACGAGGGAGCTCTGATGACCGCGAAGCAGGAGCGGTACGGCGCGGGCCGGACCTACGACCGGTCGTTCGGCGCGCCCGTCATCGGTCCGGTGATGTACTCCGGCGACTACCCGAACCTGGCCCGCACCGGGAACGAGGTGGCGGTCTCGCTGTCGCTGTTCGGCGACCGGGAGGGCAACGAGGGCTACTCCAGGGTCACGTCCGCGCGGACCGCGCTGTACCGCGGCGGTGAGCTGGTCGGCGAGAACGACAGCAGCGGGCACGGGGTGTTCGCGGTGCCGCCGGGGCCCGCGGTGTTCCGGGCGCGGACCGAGGTGACGCGCGCGCCGGAGGTCTCGGACTTCAGCACGCGCATCGAGGTCGACTGGACGTTCCGCTCGGACACGACGAACCGCGAACGACGGCTGCCGATGTCGGTGGTGCGGTTCACCCCGGAGCTGGACGGCACGGGCAGCGCGCCCGCGTACCGACCGCTGACCGTGCCCTTGGTGGTGGACCAGCAGCGTGGCGTGGACAACGCGCCGCTGCGCCACTTCCGCGTGGAGGTGTCCTATGACGACGGTGCGAGCTGGGTGAGCCTCCCGGTGCTGGGCCGCGCGGCGCTCGTGGGCAACCGGGCGAAGCCGGGGACGTTCGCCTCGCTGCGCGTGCACGCCACCGACGGCCGGGGCGGCGAGTTGAGCCAGACCGTGATCCGGGCCTACCGGCTCGGCTGACGGTCCCGGCAGGCGCCGGGCGGGTGTCCGCCCTCCCGCCCGGCGCCGTCACGGGCACAGCGGCCGTTCCGCCACCCCGGGGAAGTGCGCCGCCCAGTCGACGTCCACCAGTTCGGGGCACACCTCGCGGATCACCCGGTCGACGTCCACCGCGAGCCGCCACAGCGCGCCGCGGGTGTCCACCATCAGCAGCTCGCCGTGCTCGTAGCGCACGAAGCTGAACTCCACCCCGGGCGCGCGCAGCGCCAGCGATTCCCCACCGCGCAGGTCCCACAACCACACCGAGTCGCGGTGCACCGCCGTGACGGCCCCGCCGTCGCGGGCGAACTCGACCACGGCCGACTCCGGGATCCCGTCCGCCTCCAGCAGCGTCGTGGCGCCGTCGAGCACGGCGAGGTGCGCGTCGTCCCGGCCGTGGACGGCGAGCATGCGCCCCGGGCCCGGCACGAGCATCAGCCGCGAGTCGCGGCCGAACACCGGCGTGACCCGGCCGTCCGAGGACCACACCTCCACCTGCCGCCGGTCGCCGTCGTGGCGGGCCAGGACCACGCCGGAGCCGTCGTCCAGCGGCATGGCGTACTCGACGCCGTCGGCGGGCAGGCGGGTGCGGGTGGTGTCGCCGGGTCGCCAGTGGACCGCGGCGCCGTCCTCGACGGCGGTCATGAGGGTGCCCGCCGCGTCGACGCCGAGGGGGAACGGCCAGTCGGTCATGGTGCTCGTGACGCGCGGCGCGGCGGGGTCGCTGATGTCCCACAGCTGGAACTCGTCGCGGTCGACCACCACGAGCGCGGTGCGCTCGTCGGCGCTGATCAGGTTCAGGAAACCGGTGGGCGGCAGCGGGATCCGGCCGGCCTGCTGCTGTTCCGCGCCGGCCCAGAGCCGGATGGTCCCCGGCAACCCGGGTTCGGCGCCGAACTCCTGGGTCACCGAGAGGCGGCCGGGCACGCGCACGTGACCACTGCCCAGGGTGGTGGCGGCGCCGGCCGCGCGGGCGAGCAGCAGCGCGTCGCGGGACTGGGTGGTGGGTGCGACGCGGTAGGCCGCCAAGGCGAGCGTCGCCGCTTCGCGCGGGCGGGTCAGCAGGTCCAGGGCGGAGTCGGCGGCGCGCATCGACAGCGTCTGGTTGCGCTCGCGGGTGGCGGCGCGCTGGGCGGTGACCGCGTAGGCCGCGGTGGCGGTGAGCAGCAGGACGAGCGCGGCGAGGCAGGCGACGAGTCGCCGCAGCCTGCGCACGCCCCGCCTGCGCACCGCCTCGCGGTCGCGTTCGGCGGCCAGGCCCGCGTCGACGAACTCGCGTTCGGCGGGGTTGAGGCGGGACGCCAGGCGGCGTGCCTGGTCGAGGTGGACGCCGCGGTAGAGCGCGTCGGGGTCGCGGTCGTGCGCGCGCCAGGCGTCGGCGGCGCTGGTGAGCCTGCGGTGCGCGCGCAGCGCCTCGCGGTCCTCGTCCAGCCAGCCGACCAGCCTCGGCCACGCGCGCAGCAGCGCCTCGTGGGTCAGCTCCACGGTGTGCCGGTCGAGGGTGATCAGCCTGGCCGCGGCGAGCCGGTCGAGCAGCGCGTCGCCCGCGTCGAGTTCGGCGCGGGCGACGCGGCGGCGGGTGTCCTCGGTGCCGTCACCGGGTGCGACCAGGCGTTGGAACACCTGCCGCGCCGCCTCCCGGTCCGGCTCGGGTAACGCGTCGTAGACCTGTTCGGCGGTGCGCGCCAGGGCGTGCTCGACGCCGCCCGCGTCCTCGTACCCCGCCAACGTGAGCACCGCGCCACGGCGCCGTCGCCACGTCTCGACGAGCACGTGCGAGGCCAGCGGCAGCGCGCCCGACTGGGCGGTGACGTCCGCGATCAGCCGTGCCACCAAGGCGCTCTCCAGCGAGGCTCCCCGGCGGGCGGCGGGTTCGACGACCGCGCGGCGGAACTGCTCGGCGTTCATCGGGCCGACGAGCGACTGCGAGCGGTGCAGCGCGTCGAGCAGCTCGGGGTGGCGGGCGCAGTGGCCGTAGAAGTCGGCGCGCACGCCGATGACGACGTGGGCGGCGCCCGCGGCGTGCGTGAGCGCGTGCACCAACCAGCGGCGGTCGGCTTCCCGGCAGTGGGTGAAGACCTCTTCGAACTGGTCGACCACGAGCAGCAGGTCGTCGGCGGCCCGGCGCAGCAGGACGCGCAGGTGCTCGGGGTCGGCGGCGAGCTCGGCGCGCACCTCGACCGCGGACCGGTCGTCGGCGAGCGCCGCGGCCAACTCGGTGATCGGGTCCGAGCCGGGCGTGACGACCAGGTGCGCGCCCCACTGGGCGGCCAGTCCCGCGCGCAGCAACGACGACTTGCCCGCGCCGGACGCGCCGAACACCCCGACGAAGGGCCGTTCGCGCACCAGCGCCAGCAGTCGGCCCACCTCGGCCTCGCGGCCGAAGAACCGGTCGGCGTCGCCGACCTGGTAGGCGGCCAGCCCCACGTAGGGCGCGTCGCCGTCGTCCGGGCCCTCGGCGGCCAGCTCGCGCCAGCGGGCCGTCCACTCCTCGACGTCTCCCCCGCACGCGCGGACGAACGCCCTGGTCACCGCGAGGCTGGGCAACCTCCGTCCGGCCACCGCCTCGGACAGCGCGGCGGGCGAGTAGTTCGCCAGGCGGCCCAGCTCGCGGTAGGACGGCAGCCCGGCGACGCGGCGCAGCCGCCGCAGGTCGCCCGCGAACTTCAGCACCGGCGTGTCCTCTTCGACCAGCGGACGTTCCGTGCGCGGCACCCCGAATCCCCCTTCGACGCCTCGAATTCTCCCGGCGAGGACCACCGGCGGACACCGTCGCGGGGCGGCCCATCGCACGTTGCGCAACGTTGCGCAAGGCCCGGAAGGGCGCAAGCACGGCGTCCGATCCGTCCCCCGCACCCGGGTCCGCACGGCCGCTTTGCGAGCCCGTAACCCGAATGGCGGATGCCGACCAGGTGGCACAGCCTGACACTAACACCGTTCTGGGAGCGCTCCCAGAAGCGGGCGGAGGCACCCGCGCGTCCACGTCGTCGATCAACGAAGATTTGGCGGTCACACACATGCTTCGCTTCTCCGAAGACGTCCCCGACCGGCGCCGCCGGGCACCGGGAACCCCGACGAAGGTCGTGCCGGCCCGCGGCAAGGCCGCCGTCTGGCGGGCGTCCGCGATCCTCGGCGCCTGCCTGACCCTGCTGACGACCGTGCTGGTCACCTTCGGCGCGGGCAACGCCTCCGCGCACGGCGCGGTCAGCGACCCACCCTCGCGCCACTACGGCTGCTACAACCGCTGGCCCAACGGCCCGTCGCAGCAGATGGCCACCGAAGACCCCATGTGCTACCAGGCGTGGCAGGCCGAGCCGGCCGCGATGTACAACTGGAACGGCCTGTTCCGCGAGGGCGTCGCCGGCAACCACCAGGGCGCCATCCCCGACGGGCAGTTGTGCAGCGGCGGCCTGACCTTCAACGGCCGTTACGCCGCGATGGACAAGGTCGGCGCGTGGGTCGCCCCGAGCAAGCCCAGCCGGTTCACCCTGAACCTGAACGACACGTCCTCGCACGGCGCCGACTACATCCGCGTCTACGCCACCAGGCAGGGCTTCGACCCCAAGACCCAGGCCGTGAAGTGGAGCGACCTGGAACTGGTCGGCCAGACCGGCAGGATCCCCACCGGCACGCGCACGCCCGTCGAGGTCGACGCGCCCGGCCGCACCGGCCACCACGTCCTGTTCACGGTGTGGCAGGCCAGCCACCTCGACCAGAGCTACTACGCGTGCAGCGACGTGAACTTCACCGACGGTGGCACCACGACCACCACCACCCCGACCAGCACGACGACCACGACCACGACGACCACCACGACCACGACCGGGAACCCCTCGGCGGGCTGCTCGGCCACCTTCCGGGTGACCTCGCAGTGGAACGGCGGCTTCCAGGTCGAGGCGCGCGTGACCGCCGGCGCGACGGCGATCTCCGGCTGGGCGGTGAGCTGGACGTTCACCAACGGTGAGCGGATCAACTCCTCGTGGAGCGCCACCCTGACCACCAGCGGGTCCACCGTCACCGCCCGCAACGCCGCCTACAACGGCTCGGTGGGCGCGGGCGCGAGCACCACGTTCGGGTTCGTCGCCTCCGGCACCGCCGGGACGCCGACCCTCACCTGCACCGCGTCCTGATCGGCGTGGGTCCGCCCGCTGCCTCGACGGCGGCGGGCGGACCCGCGCACGTCAGCCCGCCTGCCGGCTGAGGTGCTCCCACTTGGCGAGTTCGGCCCTGCGGGCGCCGTCCAACTCCTGGACCATGTCGTAGGCCGCGGCGCCCAGGATCAGCCGCTTCGGCGGTTCGGGCAGGTCCACCACCTGCGTCAGGACCGCGGCGGCCAGTCGCGGGTCGAAGTCCTCGGACTCGGCCCACAGCCCGTTCAGCCAGGCGCGCAGCGGCGCGTAGGCCGGGTTCTCCCCGGTCGTCGTCAGCCCGAGGGTGAACAGGTCGGTCCGGTAGCCGCCGGGCTGCAGGATCGTCACCTTGATCCCGAAGCGCTCGACCTCCATCGCCAGGGCCTCGCTCATGGCGTCGAGCGCGGCCTTGCCCGCGCTGTACAGGCCGGTCGCCGCGAAGCCCCCGGCCGAGCCCATCGACGAGACCTGCACGATGTGACCCGAGCCCTGTGTCCGAAGGAGCGGGACGACCGCCTGGTTCACCCAGAGCGCGCCGAAGAAGTTGACGTCGAGGTGGGCGCGAGCCTGCTCCTCCGTGACCTCCTCGACCATGCCGAGCAGCGCGCCACCGGCGTTGTTGACGACGACGTCGAGCCGGCCGAACGCCGCGAACGCCCGCTCCACGCCGACCACGACGGCCTGCCGGTCGGACACGTCCAGCGGGAAGGCGACCAGCCTGCCGCCGGACTCGGCGACGAGGTCGGCCAACGGCGTGACGTCGCGGGCCACGCCGACGACCCGATCGCCCGCCGCGAGCGCGGCCTCGGTGAACGCGCGCCCCAGACCACGCGAGGCGCCCGTGATGAACCAGGTACGAGAGTGGTCGCGCGTCATGACGGTCTCCCCAGTTTGTGAGACGATACGTTCCGTCTCGATGCCCGGAACTCTGGCAGACGCCACGGCACAAGTCAAGACGGACCGTCTCGTTCCGAGTACAGTGCCGCCATGGCCACCAGCACCACGCCGAACAGCACCCGTCGCAGCGAGCGGTCCCGGGTGGCGATCCTCACCGCGACGCGCGAGCTCATCGGCGACCTCGGGTACGCCAAGCTGACGATCGAGGCCATCGCCGCCCGCGCGGGCGTGGGCAAGCAGACGATCTACCGCTGGTGGCCGTCGAAGGGCGCGGTCGTCTTCGACTCCCTGCTGGCGCTGAGCGAACGCCCCGACGGCGGCGGCATCGAACTGCCGGACACCGGCGACGTCGAGGCCGACCTCAAAGCAGTCCTGCGCGCGACGGCGGCCGAGTTCGCCGATCCCGGGTTCGAGGCACCGATCCGGGCGCTGAACACGGAGATCATCAACGACCCCGAGCTAGCCGCCGCCTACCGGGAGAAGATGGAACGGCCGATGCGCGAGGCGAAGCGACGACGGCTGCGCAGCGCCCAGGAGGCCGGCCAACTGTCCCCCGACGCCGACCTGGACCTCGTCATCGACCTGCTGTACGCGCCACTGGCCCAGCGCTGGCTGCTGCGCTCCGGCCCGCTGGACGACGCCTTCGCCGACGCCCTGGTCGCCGCCGCCCTCCGCGCCTTCCGCCCCTGAAGCCCGATACCGGCGGAGCTGCCGTGGCCAGGCGAGTCGTTCGATCGGCTTGTTTCGCCCATTTGCCGGGTGACGCCGCGGCACGGACCTTGCGCAGCCTCAGGCCGGACTGCTGCTCTTGGCTCAAGGGTGCACACCAGCCGGAGGAAGGAACTCACATGCCGCGGCGACCGGTATCCGCAGGCCTGGTAGGCCTCTGCCTCGCGTCCGTCCTGTGGCCGGCCCCTGCCGCGGCCGCGCCGAGTGCCGACCTGGAAGGCTGGTTCACCGACGATGACGTCGCCATCCGCGCGGAACCCCGCCTCTCCGCCCGCATTCACGGACGAGGCTATCGGGATCACAAAGTCACCTTGCACTGCTACACCGTGGGGGATGACGTCGACGGGATCAAAGACTGGCTGAAGCTGACCGACCGGACCACCAACGTCCGGGGGTTCTCCTCGGCGAAATACGTCAGCTTCGATTGGCACCATGAGGCCCCGTCGAAGTGCTGAGGGCCGGACATCGACGTAGCGCGCGGGGCGACCGGTTTCTCAGCGGCTCAGGCGCTGGAACCGACCACGTGGTCAACCGTGGACGTGGACCGGCGGGACGTCGGATCCGGCGGGTGGCGCGAGCCATGCCGCCACCGTCTCCACCTCGACGGTCCGGCCGGTCCGGTCGCGCACCTGCGTGCTGACGGCCCGCACCAGTTCCGGACACCGCAACAGGCCCCTTGCCACGTGGTGATCGCCCCGCCGGCGCGCCACGAGACCCAGCACGACCCAGGATTGCCTCTGTCCGAGCGCGTCCAGGCACAGTTGGCGCGCCCGGACGAGGTCACCGGTCAGGTAGGCGCGCCGGGCCGGGGACAGTGCGGTGTCGTCGTCGAGCGACGCCGAGCGGAGGAAACCCAGCTTGGTGTCGAGCACCTGCGTCCCGATCCCGTCCACCCACGCGGCACTCGAAGGCCTTGTCCCGGCGAGCCACATCTCCGCCAGAGCGCTCACGCGGCCGCCGTTCGGCACGACGTGCGCCAGCCTCCACTCCGCCCGGTGGTCGATGACGGCCTCGATGGCGGCCGACAGCACGTCGGCAGGCGGCTCGTCCGTGCAAGCCGCCAGGCGATCGACGATGCCGCGCACGAAAGCACGACCGGCCGGTGTGAGCTCAGGTCGGTCGACGACCGCCACCGCGACGTCGTAGGCCTGGCGTCGCCAGTACGCGTACTCGAACCACGCCTCGGGAGAAGCGTCGATCCGACATCGTCGCTGCCAGAACCCGGTCACCGCGGAGAACGCGTACACCCCGTGCAGAACGCCCTGCAGCGGACGGGGATCGTCACGCCAAGCCGTGTAGAGCAGCGCGCCGCGGTCCCCGTCGAGCAGGTCGACCAGATCCAGCAGCCCGGACAGCTTGGTGTGGTGGAACTCGTGCACGAGCGTCTCCGCCAACCGCACGGGTCGAGCAGGGCGGGTGAGCATGACCGCGCCGAAAGCCTCCTCGGCGGTGGCGCTCGTGAAGCCGGTCTCCTCGCGCGTCGACCACGGCACCACCACTGTCATCGTGGTTGCCATCGCCCTCGCCTGCGCGGCGTCGTTGCGGAACAGCACACCCCAAGCCTCTCGCCACATCTCGTTCCACAGCCCGACCTCCTCGGGCCCGGGCTGCGTCGGCGAGCGGTGGGGCCGCGTTCGCTCGAGCCCGCGGAACGGATCGTGGGAGTCCAACCGGGCCACCGCTCGGGGGGCGGTGAGCACCGGGATCGGGTGCCAGCCGGGTGTCGTCGTGGTGAGGTCGCGCGGCAGCCGCACCGCCGCGCCGCGGAACGACATGTCGGAACCCGGCCGGAACAGGGCATGACCGGATTCGGGTGCCGGGAACGCGGCGAACCCGATGCCCGGTATGACCGCTGTGCCGTCGTGAACCGGCACGGGCACTTCGACGTCCACGCCCGCGACGACCTTCGCCGCGGCGAGCAGGCTCCACAGGTACCCCGCGTCCTGCCACAACGGCGGCGACCCGTCCACGGTCCCGTGCAGTCGGCGTACCAGCCAACCCAACCACCGACCCACCTGTGGGTAGAGCAGGACCGAACGGACCGCTTCGGGCTCGTCGTCGTGCAGTTGGGTGAGTTCGTCCCACGCCAGCTCCACCGGAGGCAGGGGCCCGGCGGCGTCCTGCCGGTCGCGCAGCAGGCGGACGACCTCGTCGATCAGCAGCACCCGAGGTCCCCACCGGCTGGCGCCGAGCAGGGTGAGCACCCGGTCGTCACCCGATCCGAATGCCCGCAAGTCCGCCGACGACAGCCCGTTCACCCCGGCGATCCTTCCTTCGGCGGCGCACCGTCGGAAACGGCTTCACCGTCCTGGGCCTTCGGTTCCCGCTCCACGCGCTCGGACGGGGACCGCAGTTCCGTCGCCGGCCTGGAATCGGGCATCGGGTTGGACTGGGCCTCCGTGCTGGAGTAGTCGAACCCGCCGCCGCCGTCGTGACCGCCCATGCTGGACGTGGTGGCCTGAGCACGCCTGATCAACCGCCGGGTGATCCGGTCGGTGCTCTCCGGATCGAGTGACCGGATGTCCATGATGGACAGACCGTCGAGCTCCCGCGGGTCCGGACCGTTCACGAATCAGACCCGTTCTCCCCGGTTGACGAGGACGACGTGGACAGGAGGTCGAGCACGCGTGCGCGGTACCACCGGCTCTCCTCCGTCTGCGGGTGGTCCTCGCCCAGCACCGCTGATCGAGAGTTGGCCACGGCGTCGAACAGCACGAAGGCCTCGTTCAACGCCTCCAGGTCCAGCAGCACGCACGCCATGTTGTAGCGCACCGTCAACGTGTCGGGATGCGCCTCGCCCAGGGTGTCCGAGTTGACCCGCCAGACGTCGGTGAACTCCGCCAGGGCTTCCGAGTAGTGACCCCGCCGATGGAGCACGGTAGCGCGTTCGTGTCGTGTGGCCAAGGTGATCGGGTGGTCCTCCCGCAGCCGCTCACCGGTGACGTGGAGGATGGCGTCAAGCGCGCGCTCGGCCTGGTCGAGGTGTCCCAGGTCCCGGAGGTCCCGCGCCCACTCGTACCGCGCCGCGAGGAGCGCCAGGTGCTCCGGGGCGAAGGTGGCCGACGCGGTCTCTATGGCGTCCCGCAGTTCCGCCTCGGCTTCCTCGATCCGTCCCTGACCCCGCAGCGACCTGGCGATGTGGTGCCGGACGTCGAGCACGTACCGACTGGGTACTCCTTGGGGCAGCACGAACAGGTACCGCAACTCCCGCTCCGCCTCCGCGTGCTTGCCCAGGTTGACCAGCGCGAGGGCGCGAAGGTACCGGCTCGCGAGGGTCTCCGGGTCGTCCTCGGCGTGGCCCGCCTCGACCAGGGTGCGGAAGAGCTCGTCGAGCACCGCTTCCGCGTCGGTGAAGCGGCCGACGGCCATCAGCGCGCGGCCCAGTCCGCGACGCGCGGACAGCAGGTGCGGGTCGTTCCGGTCGAACAGCGGCAGGCTCAGCTCCAGGACGCGTTCGTACTCGCCGAGCGCGGCTCGGAACTCACCGTTCTCCAGGAGCGCGCGTGCGTGGTGGCGCCTGCCGTGCAGGGTCTCGGGGTGCGACGGGCCGAAGCGCTGCTCGCGCAGGCTCACCACCGACCGGAGCACTCCCACGCTCTCCTCGAAGTACCCGGCCGTGTAGTGGTGACGGGCGGCCAGGACACCCAGTGCGGTGGTGGTCAGGACCTGGTGGTCGCTCGCGCCCGGGGTGTCGACGAGGAGCCGCACCACCGCGGTGCAGTGCGACGCCAACAAGCTCCAGTGCGACCACGTGCCGGGATCGTCCGGGGACAGGCGCGCGGTGGCGCGTTCCAGCAGCGCGGTGACCAGGGACAAGTAGTCGACGCCATGGCCGGAGCGGATACCGGCTCGCACGACCGGGTGTATGTCGAGGGTGCGTCCCGCCTCGCCGGAGGTGATCGAGATCAGGCGCAGGCCCGCGAGCCCCTGCAACGCGTCCCGGAGGCCGCGGTGGGTCAGGCTCGCGAAGCGCCGATCCGCGCGCAGCACCTCGGAGTCGAGCACCATCTGGTACGGCAAGGAGGTCTCGGCGAAGCAGGAGAGCAGCCTCAACAGCGGCCGGGCGATGTCGTGGCCTTGGGTCACGAGCAGTTCCAAGGACAGTTCCCAGGTGGCGAAGATGTCCCGGCGGGCTTGCTCGGATCCACTCGACCGACCAACGGTGTTCACGGCCACGTCGGCTAGCCGGTGGGCGAACGCGGTGCGGTACGCGGCGAACGTGACGGGTTCGTCGTCGTCAGGCCAGACCGCCCTGGCCGTCGTCGCCAAGTAGGAGCCGGCGAGATCCAGGGCCAGCGGCAAGCCGCCCAGGTCCGCGGCCAGCAGTTCGGCTTCCCGCACGTCACCCGCGTCGGGGGCCAGGTCGAGGAGCACGCGCGCGGCGTCGGGCAGGGGAAGCGGATCCACTTCGTGGAACGTCACCCACGACCCCCAGCGCTCGCGGCGGGTCTCCCGACTGGTGACGAGGACCGTCCCGAGAGGCGTGCGCGGTGCGCGCAGCCAGCCGGTGCCGTCCGCCAACGCGCGCCCGGCGGCGGAGGCGGCGTCGAGGTCGTCGAGGTTGTCGAGCACCAGCAGCCACGGATCGGGTAGCACGTCCAGCTTCCGCCACAGGACGTCTGCCGGGTGCAGGTGGTCGAAGTCGACGGGAGCCGCGCCGGCGTCCGTTGCCACCGCCCGCAGCGCCGCCGACAGACCGGTCGCGTCCGAGGCCGACACCCACCACGTGTGCCGGTGATCGTGGTCGAGTCGATGGGCGACTTCGAGGGCGATCGTGGTCTTCCCCGTGCCCCCGAGCCCGCACAGCGCCCACACCCTCGGTGCGTCGATCGGGTCCGTCCTGCGCCGCACGCCTTCGGTCAGCGTCGCCACGAATGCTTCACGCCCGTGCAGTCGGTTCGAGGCGACCCGGCGGTGCGGCACCGCCAAGGGCGTGGAGGGCGGAAGCGGGTTCTGCGGCGTGACGGCGAAGTGCGCGACATCAGCGGCGGCGTGCACATGGACGTCACCGGTGATGGTGCCCCCTTGGATCACCGTCCCGGCGGAGCCGCTGAAGTCGTTCGTGGTCTCGGAACGTTGCTCCGGGTTACCGGTCAACCGAACCTCATTCCCTGCGACATCCGGAGCCTCACCACGATGATCCCGGGCCTCGGAGCATCCTCGCCCGCAATACTGCGGAAGGGGGAGGGGTGGTCGGTGAAACGACGCTGTGCTTGCGGAGAACGACTCCGTGCAGGTCAGGCTTACCGGTGACAGTCGTTGGGATGGTCGTCGAGTCGCGGCGGTCAGCTGATGCCGGAGCCGTCCCACCTGGACTGGTCGACGTCGCCGCGGCGGTCGGGCGATCGTCAGGGGTGCATCCGGGCACCCTTGAGGGCCTTGTCGACGGCGTTGCGCGGGCCGTGCACGCCGATGCCCACCAGGTCCAGCTCGGCACGCGGCACGGCTCGCACGGCGGCGCGGTTGTCCGCGTCGTTGCCGGCGGCGAACAGGTCGGAGGTGAACACCGCCGACGTCAGCCCCCGCGCGACCACCTTGGCGTGCGCGGTGGTCAGCACTTCCTTGCCACCGGTCAGCACGAGCACCGGTTGGCCGAGCATCGGCAGGTACCGCGTGCCGTCCGCGTCCTCGTACGGCTCCCCGACGGCCTCCGGCACGGCCGAGGTGAGGGCGCCGGCCAGGAAGGCGGTCACGTTCAACGCCTGCCACGGCGCCAGGTCGTCGCGGAGCAGGACGGCGAACTTCGTCTCGAATCGTTCCACCCGCACACCGTCGCCGAACCGGGCGGCGCCCGTCTTGTACGTTCTTGACGTGGGCCCCGACATCGCCGCGTGGCGGCCCGCCGTGCCGGGCATCGCCGAGGTGCTGCACGCGCGCTTCACCGACCACGCCTACCCAGCGCACACGCACGACGCGTGGACGTTGCTGCTGGTCGACACCGGCACGGTGACCTACGGCCTGGACCACCGCGAGCACGGCGCACCACCCGCGTCGGTCACCCTGCTCCCACCGCACGTGCCGCACGACGGCCGCAACGCCACCTCCGAGGGCTTCCGCAAGCGAGTCCTCTACCTCGACACGTCCGTCCTCGGCACGGACCTGGTCGGCGCGGCGGTCGACCACCCCGCGTTCGCCGACCCGGCGTTGCGCCTGCGCGTGCACCAGTTGCACGGCGTGCTGCACGGCGGCGACGAGTGGGAGGCCGAGTCGAGGTTGGTGCTGGTCCGGGACCGGCTGCGCACCCACCTGACCCGGCGCCCGCCGAGGACACCTGCCGCGGAGCCCGGCCTCGCCCGCACGTTGCGGGACCTGCTGGACGCCCACGTGACCGACGGCCTCACCCTGACCGACGCCGCGACCCGGCTGGCCGCCGCCCCGGAACGCCTGGTCCGCGCGTTCACCCGCGAGTTCGGCCTGCCACCGCACCGCTACCTCACCGGCCGCCGCGTCGACCTGGCCCGCCGCCTGCTGCTCGACGGCCTGCCACCGGCCGAGGTGGCACCGGCCGTCGGCTTCTACGACCAGTCCCACCTGACCCGGCACTTCCGCCGGATGCTCGGCACCGCACCGGGCGCTTACGCGCGATCGGGCACCTCACGCGCGGTCCGCTACCGCACCTGACCCGCTCACGACCACGACAGGACCACCCGTCCGTCGCCGCAGTATTGCGGGACCGCGCGGAAGTCCGGTCTGGATGATGCGGGGGTGCGAGTTGGTGACGAGTCCGACGGGCCCGCGGCGGCGGCCGGGAACGGGACCGGCGGCTCCGGGGCCGTGGCGAACGCCGCGGCGGCCACGTCGGGCGGTGTGGTCGTCCAAGCGGGACGGGACGTCAACCTCCGGACTGGTGAGCCGGTCCGGACCCGGTACCGGCACCAGGTGCTGAGGATCGTGCCACGCGAGCTGATCGGTCGCGGGTCGGAGTTGGCCGACCTGGCGGCGTTCTGCTCCGAGGAGTCGGCCGACGGCTGGTTCCGGTGGTTGAAGGCGGCGGCGTGGGCGGGCAAGTCGGCGTTGCTGTCCTGGTTCGCGGTGAACCCGCCGCCCGGCGCGCGGGTGGTGTCGTTCTTCGTGACGGCGCAGCTCGCCGACCAGGCCGACCGCGTGGCGTTCGTGGAGAACGTGCTGGAGCAGTTGCTCAGCATGCTGGGCGAGCAGATGCCACCGTTCCTGACGCCGGCCACGCGTGAGGCGCACCTGTTGGGGCTCTTGGAGGACGCGGCCTCCCTCTGCGCCGACCGCGGTGAACGCCTGGTGCTCGTCGTGGACGGGGTGGACGAGGACCGGGGCGTCGGCACGGGGCCGGACTCGCACAGCATCGCCGCGCTGCTCCCGGCCCGCCCGCTGAAGGGGTTGCGGGTCGTGGTGGCCGGACGGCCCGACCCGCCCGTGCCCGACGACGTGCCGGAGGGCCACCCGCTGCGCGACGGCGGGATCGTGCGGGAGCTGGAGGTCTCGCCGGAGGCCCGCGCGGTGCGCGCGGAGATGAAGCGCGACCTGAAGCGCCTGCTGGCCGGCCGCCCCGAACGCGACCTGCTCGGCCTGGTCGTCGCCTCCGGAGGCGGGCTGACCGCGGACGACCTCGCGACGTTGACCGGCACCCTCGCCTGGGAGGTGCGCGAACACCTCGGCACGGCGACAGGGCGGAGCTTCACCCGGCGCGACAACGACCTCGCCCCCGGCACGGCCCCGGAGGTGTACCTGCTGGCGCACGGCGACCTGCGGGTCACCGCCGCGGAGATGCTGGGCGCGGAAGCGGTGTCCGCCTACCGGGAGCAAGTCCACCGGTGGGCCGCGGGGTACCGGGACCGGGGTTGGCCCGCGGAAACGCCGGAGTACCTGCTGCGCGGCTACCTCTTCATGCTGCTCACCACGGCTGACGTCGGGCAGGCCACCGCCCTGTGCACCGATCCCGTCCGCCACGAACGGCTGTTCGCGCACACCGGTGACGACCGCGCCGCCCTCGCCCAGCTCGCGGCGACCCTCGACCGCCACGTCACCGGCGACGCGCCGGACCTCCTCGCGGTCGCCCGCCTGGCGGTGCACCGCGACCACCTGACCGATCGCACCACGCGCGTGCCGCCGGACGTGCCCAGGCTGTGGGTCCGCATGGGCCGGGCCAACCGGGCGGTCTCGTTCGCCCTGGCGGTCACGGACGACCACCGGCAGAGCTCCATGCTCGTGTCGGTCGTGGACGCGCTGGTCGACGAGGGCCTGCACGACCAAGCCGCGGAGACCGCCGCCCTCATCCCCACCGCGTCCCGCCGCGGCACCACCCTGGTCTCCCTCGCCCGGACCCTCACCGCCACCGGACGGCACGGCCAAGCCGCAGACCTCCTCGACCAAGCCGTCACCACCGCCCTGTCCACCGACGACCCCGACCACCGGAGCCTGGTCCTGGTCGCCGTGGTCGACGCGCTGGTCGACACCGGCCGGCCCGACCGGGCCGCGGAGACCGCCGCCCTCATTCCCACGCCGGCCCGGCGCGGCACCGCCCTGGTCCACGTCGCCGGCGCGCTCACCGCCACCGGACGACGCGACCAGGCCGCGGACCTGCTCGACCAGGTCGTCACGACCGCCCTCGCCCTCGACGACCCCCGACGCCAGAACCCGCTCCTGGCCGACGCAGTCGGCGCGCTGTTCCACAGTGGACTGCACGACCGGGCGATCCGGACGGCCGCCACGATCACCAACCCCTTCCGCCAGGGTGAGGTGCTGACCTCCGTGGTCAGGTCGTTGATCAGGGCCCGCCTCCACGACCGGGCCGTCGAGGCCGCGCGTGCCGTCGCCGACCCCGGCTGGAAGGGCGCCGCGCTGGTGTCGGTGATCGAGTCGCTGGCGGCGGAAGGCTCGCACGGGCGGGTCCAAGACCTCCTGGAGGAGGTGACCGGGGCCGTCCGCGCCATGCCCAACCCGTACCAGCGGAACACCGCGTTCGTGTCGATGGCCAGGGCGCTCGCCACCGCCCACCACGACGACCGGGAGGACCGGCCCGAGCGCGCCGCCCTCGCGCCCACCGACCACGCCTGGTCGGGATCGTCCCTGGCGTCGGTGGTCACCACGCTGACCCGCGCCGGTCACCACGACCGGGCGGCGGAGACCGCGCGCTCGATCACCGATCCGGCCGCGCGGCGAGCCGCCCTGGTGTCCGTCGCGGACGCCCTGGTCGAGGCCGAGCAGCACGACGAGGCGGAGTACGCCGTCGTGTCCGCCACCGACCGCTACCGGCGCAACGCGGCGTTGGCGTCCGCGGCGAAGGCGCTGGCGGACGCCGGCCTGCCCGAGCGGGCCTTGGCGACCGGCCGCTCGATCGTCGGGCGGCCCGAGACCGCCCCGGTCGTGGCGTCGCTGGTCGAGGCGGGCATGTTCGACCAGGCCGTGGAGGTCGCGGTCGACGCGGGCGACAGCTCGGTGCTGGCGTCGGTCGGCCGGAGCCTGGTCGAAGCCGACCGGTGCGCGTTGGCCGTCGAGGTCGCCCGGCTGATCACCGACGACGACCAGCGGGACCTGCTCCTGACGGCGGTGGCCGAGTCCCTGGTCGAGGCGGGACTGCCCCACCTGGCCCTGGACACCGCCGCGCGGTCGATCACCGACGCCTACCGCAGGGTGTTGGCGCTGGTCCCGATCGTCAAGGCGTTCGCCGAGGACGGCGCCCGTGATCGGGTGGACGAGGTCGCGGACCAGGCGGTCGGCGCGGCACGCTCGATCACCGACGCCTACCGGCGGAGCTGGGCGTTGCGGGTGGTGGTCGGGGTGCTGGCCGTGAACGGGCGGAGCCGCCGGGCCGAGGTGCTCGTGCACGAGATCGTCGACGCCGCCGACGCGATCGGCGACCTCGACCTGCGGTGCCTGGCCCTGGAATCGGCGGCCGGCACGCTCATCGACGTCGGCCTGCACGCTCCGGCGATCGAGGTCGCGCGGTCGATCGCCGACCCCGAACGGCGGGCCGCGGAACTGGTGGCGCTGGCCGAGGCGCTGCACGAGAGCGGTTTCCGCGACCGGGCCGAAGACCTCGTCGACGAAGCCGTCCAGGTCGCGCACACGGCCACGGACCCGTTCCAGGACGGCCGGGCGTTGATGACGCTCGCCGAGGTGCTCGCCAGGGCCGGGCACCCCGTTCGGGCCGTCGCCGTGGTCGGCTTGATCACCGATCCCGACCGCCGCGCCTGGGCTCTGGTGTCCGTGGCGAAGGGGGCGGTCGAAGCACGCCTGCTCGACCGCGCCGAAGAGCTCGCCGACGAGGTCGTCCTGGCGGCGCGCTCGATCCTGGACCCCTACCGGCGGAGCTCGGCGCTGGCGTCGGCCGCCGGGGTGCTGCGTGCTCTCGGCCGGCACGACGAAGCGGAGCGCCTCGTCGACGAGGTCCTCCGGCCCACGCGGTCGGCCATCGACCCCGACCTGCGCGGGTCGGAACTGGTGGCGGCGGTCGAGGCGCTGGCCGAAGGTGGTCTGCACGACCTCGCGGCCGAGGCCGTCGCCCGGATCACCCGCCGCCACCAGCGTGCTTCGGCCCTCGCCGCGGTGGCCAGGGAACTCGCCAAGGCCGGCCGGCACGACCGGGCGGTCGAGACCGCGTCCCTGATCGTCGATCCCCAGCGGCGGAGCTGGTCGCTGCTGTCGGTGGTCGAGGCACTGGTCGAGGCGGGGCGGCACGACCAGGCGATCGCGCTCGCCCGTTCGATCCCCTGGCCGCACCAGCGGGGGCTCGCGATCGCCGGCCTGGCCGAACGCCTCGTCGCGACCGACCGCGAAGACCGCGTCGAAGGCCTGGTCGAGGAACTCGTCAAGGCCGCCGACGAGACCACCGGACCCGACCACCAGGCGCTGCTGCTGGCCGCGGCGTCGAAGGCGATGGCCGTGATCGGCCGCCACGACCGGGCCGCGGACCTGCTGGACCGGTCCGGGGTGGCGATGCGCGGCGTCCACGACCGGTACGACCGGAACTCGGTGCTGGCCGCGATGGCCACCGCCCTCGCCGCCGCGGGGCACGACGACCGGACCGGCAAGACCGTCGAGTCGATCACCGACCCCGACCAGCGCGCCGCGGCCTTGGCGGCGGTGGCCGAGACGCTGGCCACCTGCGGGCGCCACGGCCCGGCACTGGAGGTGATCGACGCCATGGTCGACCCGAACCAGCGGTCCCGGACCACGATGCGGCTGGCGCGCCTGGCCCGGGACACCGCTCCGAGGGACGCGGGCCGCTTGGCCGCCCTCGCCCTGCGGACCGCCCACTGGAGCACGGCCACCACCGATCTCCGCCACGTCTCCCTGCCGACGGTCCTGGCGATGATCGACGAGGTCACCGCGCTCACCCGGATGGGCACGGGCTCGCCCGCGGACGCCGAGCCGCCCGATGCCCCCTCCGGTCAGTACGCCCTCTTCGAGTAAGTCCCCACCCGGTCCTTCGCGCCAACGCCCCCCGAACGGGCGATGCCGGCGCCGGCGCCGGCTGCGTACATTCGACCGGATCGGTGATTTCCTCACTGTAGGAGTGCGCATGAGGAAAATCTTCAACCGACGACGGGTGGTCGTCGGGCTGGCGGCCCTGCTGGTCGGCTCCGCCCCGGCGGTGGCCACGGCCGGCACGGGTGACGTGGTGGCGGACGCGTTGCGGCGGATGAGCCTGGAGGAGAAGGTCGGCCAGCTGTTCGTCACCTACGCCTACGGCGCCACGGTCGACGCGTCCGACCCTGCCTCGGTGGCCGCCAACCGGCGACAGCACGGCGTGGACAACGCAGAGCAGCTGATCCGGAAGTACCACCTCGGCGGCATCATCTACTTCGCGTGGTCCGGCAACACGGCCAACCCGGCGCAGGTCGCCGCGCTGTCCAACGGCATCCAGCGGGTGTCGGCGATCCCCGCCCTGGTGAGCACCGACCAGGAGTACGGCGTGGTGTCGCGGATCGGGGAGCCGGTCACGCCGTTCCCCGGCAACATGGCGCTCGGCGCGGCCCGTGACCCGCGGGCGGCGGGCGAGGCGGCCCTGATCGCCGGGCGGGAACTGCGCGCGATGGGCGTCAACCAGGACTTCGCGCCGGTCGCCGACGTCAACGTCAACGCGCTCAACCCGGTGATCGGCGTCCGGTCGTTCGCCGAGGACCCGGAGCTGACGGCGGCGTTGGTCGAGGCGCAGGTCCGGGGTTACGAGCGGGGCGGCGTCTCGGCCACCGCCAAGCACTTCCCCGGCCACGGCGACACCGCCGTGGACAGCCACACCGGTCTCCCCGTGATCGGGCACAGCCGCGAGGACTGGGAACGGCTGGACGCGCCGCCGTTCCGCCGCGCGATCGCCGCCGGCATCGACTCGATCATGACCGCGCACATCGTGGTGCCCTCGCTCGACCCGTCCGGCGACCCGGCCACGCTCTCCCGGCCGATCATCACCGGCATCCTGCGCGACCGGCTCGGCTACGACGGCGTGGTGATCACCGACTCGCTCGGGATGGCGGGCGTCCGGCAGAAGTACGGCGACGACCGCGTGCCCGTGCTGGCCCTGAAGGCGGGCGTCGACCAGTTGCTGATGCCGCCCGACATCGACCTCGCGTACCACGCGGTGCTGGCGGCGGTGCGCGGCGGCGAGCTCACCGAGCGCCGCATCGACCAGTCGGTCCGCCGGATCCTGCGGATGAAGGCCAAGCGCGGCCTGTTCGACGACCCGTTCGTCGACCCGGCGAAGCTGCCGGAGGTCGTCGGGACGGCGCCGAACAAGCAGGCCGCGCAACGGATCACGGACCGGACCACGACGCTCGTGCGCAATGCGCTCCTGCCCCTGCGCACGCCGCCGTCCTCCGTGTTCACCACCGGCTGGGGCACGACCGCCGACCCGGTGCCGCACCGGCTCGCCACCGCCGTCGCCCGACGTTCGGCGACGACGAACGCCCTGGTCACCGGCACGAACCCGAACCAGGCGATGATCGACCGCGCGGTCGCCGGCGCGGGCGCGGCCGACCTGACGATCGTCGCGACCAACAAGGCGTGGACCGACGTCGGCCAGCAGGGGCTGGTGAAGGCGTTGCTGGCCACCGGGAAACCGGTCGTCGTGATCGCGGTCCGGGACCCGTACGACATCGCGTACTTCCCGGACGCGCAGACCTACCTGGCGACCTACTCCTACACCGAGGTCTCGGTGGAGTCGGCGGTGCGGGTGCTCTACGGGGAGCACGCCCCGGTCGGGAAGCTGCCGGTGACGATCCCGGTCGCGGGCGATCCCTCGACCGCGCTGCACCCGTTCGGCCACGGCCTGACCTGGGAGGGCTAACCCGATGCGTCGCCTGCCGACCGCCGTCCTGTGCGCGCTGCTGGTCGCGACACCGTCCGCGGTGGCCGAACCCACGAGCGCCGGGACCGTGCCGCTGACCGTGATGACCTACAACATCCACACCGGCATCGGCGTGGACGGCAGGCTGGACCTGGCGCGGGCAGCCGCGGACATCACGGCCTCCGGCGCCGACGTGGTCGGCGTGCAGGAGGTCGACGTCCACTGGATGGCCCGCAGCGAGTGGCGCGACCAGGCGACGGAACTGGCCGCCGCGGTCGGCATGGGCGTCTACTTCGCGCCCATCTACGACCTCGACCCGGCGGAACCGGGCAAGCCGCGGCGGCAGTACGGCGTGGCGGTGCTCAGCCGGCACCCGATCGTCGCGGCGGAGAACCACCCGATCACCCGGCTGTCCACCCAGGTGCCCGACCCGAGACCCGAACCGGCGCCGGGGTTCCCCGAGGTGGAGCTGAACGTGCGCGGCGAACGCGTGCACGTCTACGACACCCACCTGGACTACCGCGCCGACCCGGCGGTGCGGCGGGCGCAGGTCGCCGACATGCTGCGCGTGATGGCCGAGGACCGCGGTGACGCGCGGGTGCTGCTCGGCGACTTCAACGCGACGCCGGACGCGCCGGAACTCGCTCCACTGTGGACGGAACTGGTCGACGCCTGGGCGATGACCGACCCGTCGTCCCCCGGCATGACCTACCCGGCCGCGGCGCCGACCAAGCGCATCGACTACGTCGCCGCCGGCTACCCGGCCCGGGTGGGCGAGACGCGCGTCGTCACGACCGGGGCGTCGGACCACCTGCCCGTGGTGGCCGAGTTGGCCATCACCCGACGGCACGGTTCCCCTTGGGACGGACCGCTCCCCGACGACCGACTGCGTTACGGCACGGCACGGCAGGCCGGACTGGCCGCCGAGCACGTCGACCGGCTGGTGCCCGACGTCGAGGCGGGCGTGCGCGCGGTGCCCCAGGCGTTCCCCGGTGGCGTGGTGCTGGCCGCGCGCAACGGCGTGATCGCCCGCCACGCCGCCGTGGGAGACGCGCTGCGGTACGGGTCCGACGGCGCGGAACTGCCGCCCGACCAGCGGATCCCGATGCGCGAGGACACCATCTTCGACGTGGCGTCGATCTCGAAGCTCTTCACCACCGTGGTCGCGCTGCGACTGGTCGAGCGCGGTCTGCTCGACCTCGACGCGCCCGCCGCTCGCTACCTGCCCGAGTTCGCCGGCAACGGCAAGCAGGACGTCACGCTCAAGCAGTTGCTGACCCACACCTCCGGGCTGCCCGCCGGCTTGGCGCTCGGTTCGTACCCGACGGTCGAGCAACGGCTGGCCGCCGTCTACGCGGTGGCGCTCCGGTCGGAGCCGGGCACGCGGTACGTCTACTCGGACCTGAGCCTCATCGTGGTCGGCAAGGTGCTGGAACGGGTCACCGGCCGGTCGCTGCCGGACCTCGTGGCCGCGGAGGTCACCGAGCCGCTGGGGCTGCGCGACACCATGTTCAACCCACCGGAGAGCCTGCGGCCGCGCATCGCGCCGACCCAGCACACGGGTCCGCGCGGGCTGATCTGGGGCCAGGTGCACGACTCCACGTCCTGGTACCTCGGCGGCACGGCGGGGCACGCCGGCGTCTTCTCCACCGCGCGCGACCTCGCCGTCTTCGCCCAGGTGCTGCTCAACGGCGGCCGGTACGGCGACCGGCGGATCCTGCGGGCGGACAGCGTCCGGGCGATGACGACCAACTGGAACGCGGCCATCCCAGGTGCCGCCCGCGGGCTGGGCCTGGACGTCGACAAGCCCGCGTTCATGGGCATGCTGGCCACGCCGTACACCGTGGGTCACACCGGGTACACCGGGACGTCGCTGGTCGTCGAGCCGGCGAGCCGGTCCTTCGTGCTGCTGCTGACCAACCGCGTGCACCCGACGGCGGCCGGTCCGGCCACCAACCCCTACCGGCACGCCGTGGCCGACGACCTGGCCCGCGCCGTCCTGGACCGCTGACTAGACCTTCGACCGGCGGAGCAGGTGGCGGCCCCACACGACGCCGACCACGGCCAGCACCAGCCACGCCGCCGCGGCCGCGATCGAGCGGGGTGAGCCGAGGTCGAGCGCGGCGTCGCCGAGGGTCGCGGCCAGGGCGGTGGTCGGCAGCAGCCCGAGCGCGGTCCCGGCGGCGAAGGACCTCGGCGCGACGGCCGTGACGCCCGCGCCGTAGTTGGACACCGCGAACGGGATCACGGGGAGCAGGCGGAGCACCACCGTGGCGGACAGGCCGTTGCGCGCGAAGGCCGTGTCGAGCACCTTCAGCCGGCCGGAGCCCAGCCACCGCGCCACGGACCGCCGCCCCAGCAGGCGTGCGACGAAGAACGCGACCAACGCACCCGCCGTGAAGCCCGCGACCGCGACCACCAGTCCCGGCAGGACGCCGAACAGCAGGCCGGACGCCGTGGCCAGCACCGGTTTCGGGAAGAACGCCGCCGTCCCCGCCGCGCACACCGCGAAGAACACCAGCGGCGCCAGCACGCCGTTGCCCTCGATCCAGGCCCGGAGCTGTTCCGGGTCCGGCAGGTCGAGCAGCGTGGCGGCGAACGCGAGCGCCACGACCACGACGGCCGGCCCGACCACCCGCACGTGCCGCACCGTCTCCCCCGCGCTCCCCGCCGACCTCGAGGTCGACTGTCCGCCATCGTAGGTCCTTGTAGGATGGGCCCGTGCTCCACCGCGTCCGCACCCGAGCCTCGCTGTGGGCTCTGGTGTGGGCTGTCGCGTTCGCCGTCGTGGGGATGCACCACCTCGGCACGCACGAGCAGGCCGCGGTGACCGTGACCGCGGTGGCCGACTGCTGCGCGCACGGCGCGTCCGAAGAGCACGCGCCCGGTCCCGTTCAGCAGCACGACCTGCTGCACCTGTGCCTGGCGATCCTCGTCGCCGGGCTCGGCCTGCTGCTCGCCGTCCTCGTGCTCCTCCGCCGCGGCGTCCTCGTGCGGCTCACGTCGGCCACCACGCGGTCGGCCCGGCCGCGCTCACCTCCCCCGAGACCGGGCGGCGCGCCGGCGCTGCTCGCCACCCTCTGCGTCCTGCGGCTGTGACAGGCGGCGCGTGACGTCCCTTGTGGACGTCGACGCGACGCCGCGCAACCGACTCGGATCCACACCGCAGAGGACATCATGACCAGGAAGAACCTGGTCGGGACGGCGCTCGCCCTCCTGACCCCCGTGCTCGTGCTCGCCGGGTGCGGCAGCGACTCCACCGGCCACGACCCGGGCAGCACGACCGGCCACCCGAGCGCCGCCGCCGGCGCGCCGTCCGGTGGGCACAACGAGGCGGACGTCACGTTCGCGCAGGGCATGATCCCCCACCACCAGGGCGCGATCGAGATGGCGAAGCTCGTCCACGGCCGGACCACCACCCCCGAGGTGCTCGACCTCGCGTCGCGCATCGAGAAGGCGCAGGACCCGGAGATCAAGACCATGACCGGCTGGCTGACCGGCTGGGGCGCGCAGGTGCACACCACCGGCATGCCGGGCATGGACCACGGTTCGGACCAGCCCGGCATGGGCGCCGCCGAAATGGAGGCGCTGGCACAGGCCCGGGACACCGAGTTCGACCGGATGTTCCTGGGGATGATGATCAGGCACCACCAGGGCGCGATCGAGATGGCGAACGTGGAGCTCCGGCACGGCGCCAACGCCGAGGCCAAGGCGCTCGCCCAGCGGATCGTCGACGCGCAGCAGGCCGAGATCACCGAGATGCAGGGCCTGTTGCCGCCCGGCTGACGCCCGGCGGACGGCGACGGCGACCGCGCGCGTCAGCTCGCGGCGCTGTCGTCGGCCGGCCGGTCGATCAGGTGGTCGGCGAGGCCGGCCGGCATCTCGGCCCGGCCCGGCCCGCCCGCGGCGACCCAGTCGAGGACGTGGTCCACCGCCTCGTCGGTGAGCACGCCGCCCAGCCACACCGGCCGGGCGCCCGTGCCCCGGGCCGGCCTGACCACGACGACGTTGGAGAACTCGCAGGAGCTCAGGCAGTTGGCCACGGTGACCGCCCCCGGCCCCACGGCCTCCCGGAACTTCCGCAGGTGCGTCGCGTGGTCGACGTCCGGGTGCTTGTCGACGGTGCCGCAGCAGCAGCCCCGGCAGACGGTCACCTTGCTCGTTTCGGGCACCTGATCTCCCTGCTGCGGCGAACCAGTGGAAAGCTATACCCCGGCTGGGTATGCCCGAGAACGTAGCATACCCAGCCGGGGTACTGATCCACCGCGGGTCAGGCGTCGACCGCCACCGGCTCGACGACCCGGCCGCGCAGGGTGAAGGCGGCCAGCAGCGCGGCGGCCAGGGCGACCAGCGCGGCGCCGGTGAAGGCGGCCGAGTAGCCGTCGGTCAGCGCGACCGCGTCCCCGAGCCGGTCCGCGCCCCGCGACGTCGCCACCGCCGTCATCGCGGCCAGGCCGAGCGCCGAGCCGACCTGGTAGGTGGTGTTGACGATGCCCGAGGCCAGCCCGCCCTGGTCGGGGGCGACCCCGCCGATGGCGGCCATGGTCGCGGGGATGAAGACCAGCGCCATGCCGACCGCGGCGATCAGCGAGCCGGGCAGGACGTCGACGACGAAGCTGCCGCCCGGGTCGGCGGTGGCCAGCAGGCCGAGGCCGGCGGCGAGCACGGCGAGGCCGGCGACGATCAGGGGCTTGGCGCCGAAGCGGCCGATCAGGCGTCCGGTGACCGTGGTCATCAGCACGGTCATGAGCGCGGTCATCGGCAGCAGCGCCGCGCCGCTGGCGAACGCGTCGAACCCGAGCACCTGCTGGACGTAGAGGTTGAGGAAGTACCACATCGGGATCCACGCCGCGCCGAGCAACGCCATCGCGACGTTCGCCGCAGCCAGGTCGGGCGTGCGCCAGACCCCCAGCGGCATCAACGGGTTCTTGACCGTCCGCTGCACCAGCAGGAACGCGATCAGCAGGACCGCCGCGGCGCCGAGCTGCACCAGCGTGGCCGTCGACGCCCAGCCGCGTTCGGGCGCCTGCACGATGGCGTAGACGGCCAGCGCGAGCCCGCCGGTCACCGCGACCGCTCCCCCGACGTCCAGACCACCGCTGCGACCGGGGACGACGGGCAGCAGCCTCGGCGTGAGCGCGAGGGTCAGCAGGCCGATCGGGACGTAGACGACGAACACCCACGGCCAGCTCAGCCACTCGGTGATCACGCCGCCGAGGAACACGCCCGCGGTGCCGCCGGCCGGGGCCGCCGCGCCGTAGAACGCCATCGCCTTCGGCAGTTCGCGGGGCTGACCGGCGAACAGGACCATGAGCAGCGTCATCGCGGCCGGTGCGATCAGCGCCGCGCCGACGCCCTGCACCGCGCGGCCGACGACCTCCGTACCCGCCCCGGTCGCGGCGGCGGCGATCACCGAGCCGACGATCAGGGTGGCCCAGCCGACGGCGAACACGCGGCGTGCGCCCCAGAGGTCCGAGAGCCTGCCGCCGAGCAGCAGCAGGCCGCCGAGCGCGACCGCGTAGGCGTTGAACACCCACTGGAGCCCGCCGGGGGTGAAGCCCAACTCGCGCTGCATGTCCGGCAGCGCCACGGCGATGATCGAGGTGTCCATGATGACCATGAACTGCGCCGCCGCGAGCACGACGAGTGCCCACCAGCGCCGGGGATCGGGGTTCATGACGGGTCCTTCCTTTCGATACCCCTCGGGGGTATCCCGTGGAGCGATCGCGAACATACCCCCTAGGGGTATCACCCTGTCAAGCCGGACTTCCGCCCGCCCGCAACGTGGCGCCAACTCACGCGGCCGGCCGCGCCACCACCGCGGGCGCGCCGACCGTGACTTCATTGGCCGACCACGCGGCGATCTTCGACCGGTGGGAGATGTTCGACGTGGCCCGCGCCCTGACCGCGCTCGGCGCGTTCGGGCTCGTGGTCGGTCGGCGCGTCCCGACCGGGCGTCAGCCGCAGTCGACCCGGAGGTTGAGGTCGTCGCCCAGTTCGGCGGCGATCTCGGCGATCCGCGAGTGGTCGTGGAGTCGGCGGGTCACGTAACCCACCGCGTGGTCGTTGCGCAGCGACCACCACGCGGCCGACCCGCCGAACCCGCCGAGGCCGATGAACGAGCCGGTGCGGAACAGGCCGAGCGCCCAGTTCACCGTCGTGCCGACGACCTCGTCGTGACCGCACACCTGGGACGCCAGGAAGTCCGCGTGCAACCGCGGTCCGAGCAGTCGGCGGACCGGCCCGTCCGGCGCGGTCAGGCCCGCGTAGAACCGCGCCAGCGCGGTCGCGGAGGCGTGCAGACCGCTGGCGCCGAACACCGCCCGGTGCCAGTCCGGCGAGTTGAGGCGGGCGGGGTCCAGCGCGCCGACGGGGAGGGCGAGCGCGCGCTGGTACGACGAGGCGACCTCGGCCACGAGGTCGTCCGTGCTGCCGTCGATGCCCAGTTCGAGCTCGGCCACGCGGTCCAGGTCCCGTTCCGGCACGCCGAACCAGGCGTCGACGCCCAACGCCGGCCGGACCACGTCGGCGTACAGCTCGCCCAGCGACCGCCCCGTGGCGGCACGCAGGACCCCGTCGATCAGGTGGCCGTAGGTCAACGCGTGCTCGGCCAACACCGACCCGGGCTCGGACTCCGCCGTGGCCGCCGCCAGCTCACGCCGGAGCCCCGCGTCGTCCAGCAGGTCCACCGCGGCGGCCGAGGCCGGGAACGCGGGCAGACCCGCCCGATGGGTCAGGACCTGCCGCAACGTCGTGCGCTCCTTGCCGCCGGTCGCGTAGTCGGTCCAGTAGGTCGACACCGGCTCGTCCAACGACAACGCGCCGTCGGCCACCGCCGCCAGCGCGGTGAGCGCGGCGAACGGCTTGGAGGTCGAGTACGTGGTGACGAGGGTGTCGTCCCGCCACGGACGGCTGCGGGCCACGTCGGCCCAACCACCGCTCAACCGGACGACCTCACGTCCACCGGCCCACACCGACAGCCCGGCGCCGGTTTCCCGACCCTCGTCGACCATCCTCGTGAACACCCGGCGAACCTGCTCGTAGCCCTCCGCGACGAACCCGCTGACACCCACCGACCGCCCCCTCCGCCGACGACCTACCGTCCCACCATACCCCGTATGGGTATGACCGACGGCGAGCCCGCTGCGGCACGCGACCGCCACTGCGGTGGTACGGCGCGCGGAGGGCGTACAACCGGGGTGGTAGGAAGATCGGCAACTCCGGCATGACGACTCGCGGCCACCCCCGTTCCTACGCTGCCCGTACCTGTTGTACGAGTGGAGGAATCCCCATGCATGTCGCCAATGTTCTCGCCGCGGCCAGTGTCTACACGATGAGCCCGGGACGGATCGGCGCCAGTCTCGGCGCGGTGCTGGGGTTGGTCGGCCTCGTGGTGGGCGCACTGGCCCTCACCCGGCCCACCGGTCGCTTCGGCACCCGCACCGGACGGCTCGGGGCCCTCGTGTCCTTGGCGACGGGTGTCGTCGGCCTGGCGCTCGGCGGGCTCGTCGCGGTCACCTCCGACAGCGGCATCGGGACCGGCAACGGCCGTGGCGGGGCCTACGTTGCCTTGGTGGTCGGGTCGGTCGCCGTGGTCCTCGGCGGGTCGGCGCTGGCGCGCTCGCGCCGGGAGACCGCCTGATCGGTCAGCCAGCCCGGCACGGCGAGGCCGGACTCGTACGCGAGGATCACCAGCTGGGCCCGGTCGCGGACCCCCGCCTTGGTCATGATGCGACTGACGTGGGTCTTCGCGGTGGCCGGGCTCAGCACGAGCCGGGCGGCGATCTCGTCGTTGGACAGGCCGGCCGCCACCAGCGCCATCACTTCGCGTTCGCGGTCGGTGAGCGCGCTCAGCCGCGGTCCCGGGTCCGGGTGCGTGGCGCGGGTGGCGAACTCGGCGATCAGCCGGCGGGTGACCGACGGCGCGAGGAGCGCGTCACCGCGGGCCACGACCCGCACACCGTGGATCAGCTCGGCCGGCTCGGTGTCCTTGACCAGGAAGCCGCTCGCACCGGCCCGCAGCGCGCCGTAGACGTAGTCGTCCAGGTCGAACGTGGTCAGGATGATCACGCGGACGTCGGAGGTCGCGGTGATCTCCCGCGTGGCGGCCAGGCCGTCCAGCCCGGGCATCTGGACGTCCATGAGGACGACGTCGGGCCGCAGGTGCCGGGTGAGCCGCACCGCCTCCGCGCCGTCGGCGGCCTCGCCGACCACCTCGATGCCGTCCTCACCGTCCAGGATGGACCGGAACCCGGCGCGGACGAGGGTCTGGTCGTCGGCGAGCAGCAGGCGGATCACGCCGGCACCGGGTCCTCGCGCAGCGGCAGGCGGGCGTGGACCCGGAAGCCGCCGTCCGGGCGCGGGCCCGTGGTCAGCTCGCCGCCCAGCGCCTGCGCCCGTTCCCGCATGCCGAGGATGCCGTTGCCGGGCGCGCCCGGTGCGCCGGTGCCGTCGTCCTCGACCTCCACCAGCACGGTGTCGTGGTCGGGCCGGACGCGGACCACGGCGGCGGTCGCGCCCGCGTGCCGGGTCACGTTGGTCAACGCCTCCTGGACGATCCGGTACGCGGCCAGGTCGACCTCCGGCGGCAGCGGCCGGGTCTCGGCGAGCTCGACGCGGATCTCCAGCCCGGACCGCCCCGCCGTCGTGACGAGGTCGCCGAGGCGGTTCAGGCCGGGTGGCGCGTCGCCGTCCTGGCGCAGGGCGTTGAGCGTCGCGCGCAGCTCGCGCAGGGTTTCCTTGCTGGTCTGCTTGATCGCGGTGAGCGCCTGCTCGGAGCGGGCCGGGTCCGGGCGGTGCAGCGCGGCGCTGGCCTGCACGTTGATCAGCGAGAGGTGGTGCCCGAGCGCGTCGTGCAGCTCGCGGGCGATGCGCAGCCGTTCGTCGGTGGCGCGTCGCCGGGCCTCCTCCTCCATCCGCTGCTCGGCGGCGAGGGTGCGCGCCTCCGCTTCGGCGAGGTAGGCCCGGCGGTTGCGGGTCACGCCGACGATGACGGCGATGAGCCAGCCGGCGTGCAGGAACGTCGCGCCGTTGTCGGTCCGGTTGAAGCTGTCCGCGAGGGCGAAGGCGACGACCGAGGCGACGCCGAGCCCGATGGCGACGGCGAGGTGGCCCTCGTCGACGACCGTGTAGAGCGCGACCACGAACACGACCATGATCGGGCCGGGTTGGTGCAGCAGCGCCCCGTACGCGCTGATGGCGGCCAACGCCACCACGCCGACCGGGATCGGGTGGCGGCGGCGGACGACCAGCGCGCCGGCGGAGACCAGCACGACGAGCAGTGCCGCCCACTCGCCCGGGGTGTCGACGCCGCGCGACTGCACCAGCAGCCCGAGCAGCGCGACCAGGCCCGCGGCGATCGCCGCGGCGGTGTCCGCCGTCCGGCCACGCCCTCTCGACATGGCCGAAGCCTAACCCCCGCCGGGTGAGCGGGAGGTCAGGCTTCGACGGGGTCGGGCGCGGTGGGTCAGGCGACCCGTTTGCGGGTGTAGAAGCCCGCCGCCACGGCGACGCCACCGGCGGCGAGCGCGACCTGGATGATCACTTCGATCCAGTCGATGCCGCGGGTGTCGCCCACGCCGAGCGCGTTCGCGATGAAGGTGCCGATCACGGCCGCCACGATGCCGACGACGATGGTCAGCCAGATCGGGATGCTCTGCTTGCCGGGCAGCACGAGTCTGCCGAGGGCGCCGATGATCAGGCCCACGATGAGGGCGCTGATGATGCCGGAGACGGTCACGTTCACTCCTTCGAGTCAAGTGAGCCTCAGGTACCCGATCAGCGCCCCCGTCACTCCTCCGAAGTTCTCCCGCCCTACGACGCGCAGAACTCGTTGCCTTCCGGGTCCCGCATGACCCACCAGTGCCCGGCCGGACCCTTGTCGAACTCGGTGACGCGGGTCGCGCCGAGACCCTCCAGGCGGGCCACCAGCTCGTCCAGGCCGCCCGGCTCGCCGTGGATGTCGATGTGCAGGCGGTTCTTGCCGGACTTGGCCTCGGGCACGTCCTGGAACAGCAGCCGCCGCCCGCGCCCGACGCCGCTGGTCGCGTCGAACGGGTCCTCGGGGTGGCGGACGGCGGCGAAACCGCGGAAGTTCTTGCGACCGTTGTGCTCGATGACCGCTTCCGCGCCGAGGTGACCGGCCGCCAGCAGCTGCTCGATGAGCGCGCTCGGGTCCTCCACCTCGTAGTCCAGGGCCGCGGCCCAGAAGTCCGCGAGGGCGGGTGCGTTCTTGGTGTCGATGACCAACTTCCAGCTCAGTGCCATGTAACTGGTTATATAGGTTACAGCGGTCCCGGCGCAAACCGAGGCCCACCGCGAACGGCCGGACCGGCCGTTCCGTCGCGGCGCGACCGACCGCGTCGAGCCCGCCCGCGGCTAGGCTGCGCCGGCATGAACGCGGCACTGCTGATCGTCGACCTGCAGGAGATGCTGGTCCCGCTCGTCTGGCGCGGCGAGGAACTGGTCGACCGCGTCGCCGCGTTGGCGCGCGAGGCCCGGCGCAACGGCGTGCCGGTGGTCGCGTTGCGGCAGATCGGGCCCGGCGGCACGCCGTTCGACCCGGCGAACCCGGGAACGCGGATCAGCTCACGCCTCGGCCTCGAACCGACCGACGTGGTGCTCGACAAGACGGCGACCGACGCCTTCTACCGCACGGACCTCGCCGCGCTGCTCGCCGAACGGGACGTGGACACCGTGGTGCTGACCGGCCTGGCCACCGACTACTGCGTGGACGCCACGGCGCGGTCGGCGTTGAGCCACGGCCTGGACGTCGTGCTGGTCAGCGACGGCCACTCGCCGGCGGCCGACGGCGACCCGGAGGCGGGCCTCACCGCCGAGCAGGTCGTCGCGCGGCACAACCGGCTCCTCGGCACGGCCGTCCACCCCGGCGGCGCGGTGCGCCTGGTGCCGGCGGCGGAGGTCGTGTTCGAGCGCTGACCGCGCCGAAGGGCCGGTCCGGGGTGTCGGCCCGGACCGGCCCGGTGCTCGGATCAGCCGCTGACCGAGGCGGAGAAGTTGTTGACCGCCAGGCCGGTGCCGCCGTTCCACGGCTCGAAACCGGCTTGGATGCTGGTCAGGTACCAGGACGTGGTGATCGCGCCGCGGTTGCGGACGTCGTTGACGAAGTCGAGCACGTTGAACGACCACGACGTGATCGGCGACGGCGCGACGTAGGAGATCACGTTGTTGGCGCCGTTGCTGCCGCGCCAGACCTGCCAGCTGCGGCCACCGATGGTGGTGTTGCCGACCGCGCTGCCGATCGGCTGGATCGAGCCCTGGCGGTTGAACCAGATCATGATCTCCATCTGGTTGACCCCGTTCGTCTTGGGCGTCGGGTCGAGCCAGATGTCGTAGGAGGCGTTGTAGGTGCCGCCCACGTAGGTGTAGTTGATCGAGGACGAGGCGCTGCGGATCCGGCTGACCTGCATGGGCAGGTTGCTGCCCGGCGAGCAGTTGGAGTAGTGGCAGCCGAGGAACACCGACGGGTACGACAGCGGTGCGCCGTTGGTCGGCGCCGAGCCCTGCTGCTGGGTGATCCGGAAACCGGTCGAGGTGACGTTGATGCACTGGGTGGCCGACGAGCCCCAGCGGTTGTTCTGGACCACGTAGCGGCCCTGGATGGTGGTCGATCCGTACTGCTCGCAGATCGTGGTGTCGGCCTGGGCCGGCCCGGCTGCGGCGACGACCGCGGACGCGGCCATCAGCCCGGCCAGCACGAAGGCGCGGACAGTGCTTCGCATGGAACTCCTTCCGAAGGGTCCACGACGGCGGGGAATCTCCTGGGAGCGCTCCCAGGGTAGCCCGGAACACCCTCGGACGCCTACGGCGCACCGGATCCGTTCCTAGTCGTACGTCGCCAGCACCAGGCAGAGCAGCGTGCCGTCGTCGTCCACGATCTCGTGACCCGTGAGGTTCTCGGCCGCCACGGGGAGGACGATCCCGTTGAGCCCGGTCTCCGGGTCCAGCACCACGTCCACCCAGTTGTCGGGCCGGTGGTGCGGCCCCTTGGCCAGGATGCGGTCCCGCGCGTCGGGGAAGAAGGAGGGCACGTCGTCCTCGAACGGGAGCGTGGCGCGCATGGCCTCGTCGCCCCACAGCACGGCGTAGTCCTCGATCAGGTGGATGTCGTCGTACCCGTCGTGGTCCCACTCCGCCGCCGCGATGCGCGCGGGCTCGGCCAGCGGGATCACGACCATGCTCGCGAAGTACCGGAACCGGTCGGGTTCCCAGTGGTCCGCGATCACGGTGTGCGAGCCCACGTAGACCGGGTGGGGGCCGGCCGGCAGCGCGTGGGTGAAGCCGGCCTCGGTGCGCCACGGCGTCTCCCAGGTCACCCGACCGTCCGCCACGACGAGGTCGCCCGCGTGGTCGAACCAGTCGGGCCGGACCGTGTCCGAGCGCTTCGTGTACTCGTCGGCCAAGCGCCACAACAGCTTCTGCACGTCCACGTGGTCGTGTCCTCCCGGTCGTCCGTCGTCCCGCGCCGTCGTCACGCGGTCAGCCGCCGCGTCGTGATGCCCGTGTCCGAACCGGTGATGACGACCAGTCCGCCGTCCGGCGTGCCGAGTGCGGTCAGCTTCACCGCCCGGCCGCCGGAGCGGATCGGCTCACCCAAGCGGCGGCCGGTCTCCGCGTCCCACCGCAGCACGAGCCCGTCGGGCCCGGCGCTGACGAGCACCGGGCGCCCGCCACCAGGCCGGGCCGCGACCAGCGCGGTCACCGAGTGGGTCGGCGTGTGCCCCGCCATGGGCTCGCCGACGGGCTGCCCGGTCTCCGCGTCCCACCGGCGCACGACACCCTTGCGGCCCCCGCCGGCGAGCAGCACGCGCCCGTCGTCCAGGACGACCGCGGCCACGGGCCCGCGAACGCCGTCCTCACCCGTGATCGGCTCGCCCACCAGCGCTCCGGTCTCGACGTCCCACCGCAGCACGGTCTTGTCGTAGGCGGCGCTGACCAAGAGCGTGCGGCCGTCGCGGAGGCGCACGGCGACCAGCGACCGCACGTGGCCGGTGTGGCCGGTGAGCGGTTCGCCGACGGGACGGCCCGTCCCGGCGTCCCAGAGGCGCACGGTGTGGTCCTGGGAGCCGCCCGCGACCAGGACGCGCCCGGCGTGCTCGAACGCGAGCACGCACGTCACGGTCTTGGTGTGCCCGGTGAGGGGCTCGCCCAGTTGACGGCCGGTGGTGAGGTCCCAGCGCCGCACCGCCAGGTCCTCTCCCCCGCTGACGAGCAGCGTGCCGAGGGCGGCCACCGACCACACCGGGGCGGTGTGCCCCACGAGCGGTTCGCCGACGGGTCGGCCGGTGTCCAGGTCCCAGCGGCACACCTCGGCGCCGCTCGCGCCGACGAGCAGCGACCCGCTGGTGGTCAGCGACCGCACGCCCCGGGGCGGGCCGGTCAGCCGGTCGCCGACGGCCTCGCCGGTGGCCGCGTCCCAGCGGCGCACGTCGCCGTCGTCGCCGCCGCTGAACAACGTCGTGCCGACGACGGCCAGCGACCGCACGGGACCGCGATGGCCGGTCAGGGGCTCCCCCACCGGGGTTCCGCCGTCCCACCGGTGCACCGAGCCGTCACGGCAGCCGGCCACGAGCAGCGTGCGGCCGTCGTCCACCACGACCGGGAGCAGCGACAGCACCGCGGCGGGGTGGCCGGTGAGCGGGTCGCCCGCCGGCTGCCCGGTCGCCACGTCCCACCGGCGCACGCTGCCGTCGTCGGAGGCGCTGAACAGCGTGGTGCCGACCACGGCCAGCGACCGCACCGGACCGGCGTGGCCCATCACCGGCTCGCCTTCGGGCCGGCCCGTCACCGCGTCCCAGCGCCACAGCGCGCCGTCCGCGTAACCGCCCACGACCAGCGTGCGGCCGTCGGGCAGCGCCGCGGCGGCCAGTGACCAGACCGAGGACGCGCGGCCGCGCAACGGGTCACCCACCGGCAGACCGGTCGTCACGTCCCACCGGCGCACGTCGCCGTCGTCGGAACCGCTGAACACCACCGTGCCGACGATGGCCAAGGCCCGCACCCACCCGGTCCGGGGCACTTCCGCCAAGGGCTGGCCGGTGGCCGCGTCCCACCGCACCACGCGGCCGTCCCCGAACCCGCCGACGACCAGTGCGCGTCCGTCCTCTGTGGACGCGGCGGCCAGCGACCACACCCAGGCCCGACCGTCGAGCGGGTCGTCCAGCGCCTGTCCGGTGACCGCGTCCCAGCGGCGCACACCGCCGTCGTGCGACCCGCTGACGAGCACCGCCCGCCCATCGGCCCGTCGGACGGCGGTGAGCGCGGTGATCGGCCCGCGGTGCGGCGAACCGATCGACGACGTGGACATGTGAGTGATCATCCACTATCTGGTGATCACCTTTCGGTCCCGGGTCAGGCGAGCCCTTGGGGGAACGCGAGGACGCGGTCCGGGTCGTAGCGGCGCGCGACGCGGCGCAGGCGTGGGAGGTTCCGGCCGTAGTAGGCGGTCGGCCAGTCCGGCATGTCGGGGTCGATGTAGTTGACGTAGCCGGTGTCGTGGCCGATGCCGTCGCGCAGGTCGGCCATGATGCGGCGCGCTTCGGCCTCGCCGACGCCGACCACGTCGACGTACGCCTGCGCGCTGGCGATGGCGCGGCGGTGCGGGAACGCGGTGGCGTCCGGCGGCACGCGCGCGATCGCGCCGCCGAACGTGTCGAACTGGGCCCGGCCCGTCCGCCGCCCCTCCAGCAGCGCCACCACCCGCGCCGGGTCGACCGGCCGGTGCAGCATCCTGGACGACGCCACGAACGGCGAGCCGTCGTCGGGCAGGCACGCGGGCAGGCAGCCGGCGAAGAACCGCATCGCGGTGCCGTAGTCCATCGGCAGGACCGTGCGGCTGGTCGGCGCGACCTTCGCGGCGAACCGGTCGAGGAGCCGGTCCAGCTCGGCCTCGGACCCGATCCAGCTGCCGATGACGTTGGCGGGCGGCGGGCTGCCGGCCCGGACGTTGCACGCCGACCACAGGCCGTCCGGGGTGTCGAGCATCCACTCCTGCCACGCGCCCAGCACGTCGGTCGCCGCACCCGCCGGGAACTCCAGGACGAACGCGGCCACGTCCGGCGCGGGCTCGGTGTCGAACGTGAACGACGTGACGACGCCGAAGTTGCCGCCGCCGCCACCGCGCAGCGCCCAGAACAGGTCGGGCTCGACGTGGTCGTCGGTGCGGCGCGGCCGCCCGCCCGGCGTCACGATCCGCGCGGCGCGCAGGTGGTCGACGGTCAGGCCGTACTTGCGCCCGACGACGCTGATGCCGCCGCCCAGCGTGAGCCCGCCGATGCCGACGGTCGGGCACGACCCGGCGGGCAGCAACCGGCCGTTGCGAGCCAACTCGTCGTACAGGTCGATCATCCGCGTGCCCGCGCCGACCTCGGCCCGGCCGCGGCGGTCCACGCGGATCCGGCGCAGCGCGGACAGGTCGACGACGAGGCCGTTCTCGGGCACCGAGTAGCCGGCGTAGCTGTGCCCGCCGCTGCGGGCGGCGACCGGGATCCGCTCCCGGGCCGCGAAGTCGAGGCACCGCGCCACGTCGGACTCGTCGGCGCACAGCGCCACGGCCGCGGGCCTGCGGTGCGCGTACACCGTGTTGTACGGCCGGCGCACGGTGTCGTATACGTCGTCACCGGGCAGGACCAGCCTGCCGGTGAGCGCGCGGCGCAGCCGGTCCCAGTCGTTCTCCCACGCGCCGAGCGCGACGAGACCGGTGGCCTGGATGAAGGTTCTGCGACCGAAATCCATGAGCACTCCCCCCGACCCATGGTCCCCCTGTCGCCCCGTCCGCCACTCCGCCGAACGGGTTCGGTGTCAGGACGCGGCGGCGAGCAGGGTGCGCGCGGCGCGCAGCGCGTGGTCGCCCGCTCCGGTCGGGCCGTGGTGCGTGGCGACCACGGTCGCGCCTTCGACCAGCATCAGGAGCTGCCGCCCGAGGAGCGCGGGGTCGACGGCCCCGGCGCGTTCGGCGATGCCGACGAGCGTGTCGAGGTACCGGTCCATGTGGCGTGCGGTGAGGGCGCGCACCGGCTCGACGTGGTGCTGGGCGGCGGCGTTGAGCAGGGCGCAGCCGCGGAACTCCGGCTCGTCGAAGGTCCGCTGGAAGGCGTCGAACACGGCGGTGAGCTGGTCGGCGGGATCGGGCCCGGCGGCGGCCACGGCGTCGGCCAACGCCCGCGTCACCCGGTCGCTGCGGGCCTCCAGCACGGCCCGCACCAGGCCGTCCTTGGTGCCGAAGTGCCGGTAGAGCGTTTCCTTGGACACGCCGAGCCGCGTGCACAGCTCGGCCACGCCGATGCCGTCGAGGCCGCGTTCGTAGAGCACGGGGGTGGCCGCGTCGAGGATCGCGGCACGGGTGCGCCCCGGGTCGATCGTGGAGCCCTTGGCCACCGGCATGACTTAGATGGTACCGATCGGTTCGATCCACTGTTAGCGTACCGGATGGTACCGATCGGTTCGATCTACGGGGGCGCGATGTGGCAGGCGGCTCGGCTCGCGCTCGGCACGGCGTCCGCGCTCGGGCTCGCCCGGTTCGCCTACGGGCTGCTCGTGCCCGCGATGCGCGACGACCTGGGCTGGACGTTGACCGAGGCCGGTGCGATGAGCACCGCCAACGGGCTCGGTTACCTGCTCGGCGCGTTGGTGACCGCGGCGGTCGTCCGCGGCTGGGGCGTCACGGCCGCCTTCCGCGGTGGCCTGGTCGGCACGGCGGTCGCGTTGGCCGCCACGGCGCTCTCCGCCGATTTCGCGGTGCTGCTGGTGGTGCGCGCGGCGGCCGGTGCGGCGGGTGCGGTGGTGTTCATCGCCGGCGGGGTGATCGCCTCGCGCATCGCCACCCGGGTCGGGTCCGGCACGCCGATCACGGTGTACTTCGCGGGCACGGGGCTGGGCATCGCGTTCGGCGGCGTGACGATCCCGTTGCTGGGCAGCGGTTGGCGGGTCGCCTGGGTGGTCCTGGCCGTGGCCGCCGTCGCGGCGGCGCTGGTCGCCTGGACCGCGGCACGTGCCGGCGGTGAGGCCCCGGCCGCGACGTCCGGCCGACCGCGGTTGCGCCCCCTCTGGCGGATCGCGGTGGCGTACACGCTGTTCGCGCTCGGCTACATCACCTACATCACGTTCCTCTCGGCCTACCTCGTCGAGCGCGACGCGCCGACCTGGCAGGTGGTGCTGACGTGGGTGGCGCTCGGTCTGGCGGTGGTGGCGGCGCCCGCCCTGTGGAGCCGGCCGATCGCGAACTGGCCGGGCTCCCGGGCGCCGGCCGCGTTGCTGGGCGTGCTGGGCGGTGGCGCGGCCCTGGCGTTGGTGGCGCCGACGCCGACGGTGATCCTCGGCTCCGCCCTCGTCTACGGCGCGACGTTCATGGGCGTGCCCGCCGCCGTCACCGCGATCGTCCGCGACGCCGTGCCGACCGCCGACCTCACGGCGACGCTGGCCGCGTTCACCACGCTGTTCGCGGCCGGTCAGACCGCCGGGCCCTGGCTGGTCGGGGTCGTCGCCGACCGCACCTCGACCGACGCGACCCTGGCGTGGACCGCGGTCCTGTGCGCGGCGGCGGCCGTGATCGTGGTCAGTCCACGGCGGCGGCGAACCGCGCGGCGAGCGCCTCGACCGCGGCCCGCAGTTCCGGCCCGCCCTCGACGCGGAAGTTGACCGGCACGGTCGCCAGCCACTCCTGCGCGTACATGGCGGGGTTGCTCGTGCTGCCGACGAGGACGCACCCGTCGCCCAGCGGTTCGAGGCGGCCCATCGGTGGCCTGATCCACGGCGCCACCTGCTCCGGCGGCGCGTGGAACACCACGCGGGTCGGGAACTCCCAGCCGGTGCCCAGGTTCTCCTCCACCACCGCCACCGGGTCGAGGTCGGCCGGCGGCTCGAACCCGTGCTCGGTCTCCCGGACCGCCCGGACCCGGTCGATCCGGTAGGTGCGGAGCGCGTCCGCGCGGTGGGAGTGGCACAACAGGTACCACCGCCCGTGCCGGACGACGACCGCCCACGGGTCCACCTCGGAGTCCCACTCGCTGCCCGTGTCCGGGCGGTACGTGACCACCACGCGACGCCGGGCCGCGATGGCCGCGACGAGCGCGCTGGTCGTGGCGGGGTCCGGGCGGGCCGAGTTCCGGTCGGGCGCGGCCGACGCGTGCTCGCGCAGCGCCGCCGCCTGCTTGCCGACGTGCTCGGGCAGCGCCCGCACGACCTTGCCCAGGGCGCTGTCCACCAGGTCGTCGGCCGGGTTGTCGAGCACCGCCATGACCAGGACGAGCGCCTCGGGCTCGGTGAACACGACCGGTGGCAGCCGCGTGCCGCGCCCGAGCCGGTACCCGCCGTAGGGGCCCCGGGTCGACTCCACGGGGATGCCCGCCTCACGGAGGATCCCGACGTACCGGCGCACCGCCCGTTCCGTGACGCCCAGCCCCGCGGCGAGCTCGCCCGCCGTCACGCCGGGGCGCGCCTGGAGGATCTCCATGGCGCGCAGGGCCTTCGCGGTGGGGCTGAGTTCGGTCGGCACACCTGGACCTTAGACGTGAACCGGACGCGGGCCGTCCGGAACGCGATCCGGCCTCACTGCTGGGTCGACGCCATGAGCAGGCCCATCTCGTAGATGAACAGGGCGCCGAGGTAGAACGGCACGGACAGCAGCAGCACCGCCCAGAACGGCGGCCGCACGCGTCGGGTCAGCAGCCACGCCAGCACCGACGAGAGCACCAGCGGCACCGGCAGGTGGACGGTCACGTAGTCCAGGAGCACCGGGCCGAAGGAGACCGGTTCGCCGGTCTGGACGAAGACCGTCAGCACCACGAACACGACGAGGCCCGTCACCAGGTGCGCCAGGAAGTACGGGACGATCGACGCCTTCGGCGCAGCCGCCGCCGGCGCGCCCTGGCCGCGGGCGTTCGGATTCGGGTTCATGTCCCGGCCCCCTGACGTCGTGGAGCCCGGATCATACGTTCGCGCCCGAACCGGATTCGACGTCAGGCAGAATGTCGCCGTCACGAACCGACTGGAGGACGCCATGGCCGCTCCGGGCCTCGACCGGCCGCCGACGAGGCTGGAGGTCGTCCGGGCCGAGACGGCGCACGTCCTCGGGGCGAGGGCCGCCGGGCGGATCGAGTCGTTCCCCGACGGGGTCCTCTACGTCCGGGCCGGCGAGCTGCGCCGGCTGCTGGCCTGGCTCGTCGACTTCGTGGTGTTCCTGCTCGCGGTCGGCGTCGGCCTGGTCGTGCTCAGCGTGCCGTACGCGTCCGGGAGGATCGACGACGGTCAGCTCGCCCTCGCCGCCATCGCGCTGCTGCTCGTGGTGCCCCCGCTGTACGGCCTGTGCTACGGCAACGGCCGCGCGCTCGGCGCCGTGCTCACCGGCACCCGACTCGTGCGACTGGCCGACGGCGGCCGGATCGGGCTGAAGGCGCCGTGGGCGATGACGGTCCGGACCGTGCTGCTGCCGCTGGTCATCGTCTCGATCTTCGTCGGCGCGGCGGCCGGCGGCGGACCGCCCGGATCACCGGTCCGGACCAGCATCGACGGCCGGAGCACCCGCCGGCTCCACGCGGCGGGCTTCCGCTCCCTCGCCGACCAGCGGCCGCGCTGAGCCCACGCACGGCCGTCGACGCGCCTCGGACGTGGCACGCCGACGGCGGTGCGATCACGGCAGGTAGCCGAAGCCGGGCTTCGTGACCAGGTCGACCAACTGCCGCTCGGTGAACGGCACGCTGTCGCGAGTGGTCGGCCGGGTGTACGGCGAGCCGTGGTCCATCACCGTGGTCTGGTTGGTGACGGTGACCTCCACGACGGTGCCGTCCGGGAAGCGCGCTTCCGCCGACACCCGCCCCGGCAGGCCGGTGCGGAGGTCGCGCGCGACCTCCACCTCGACACCGTCGACGGACTTCACGGCCGGCTGGTCGAAGAACGGGCCGTTCATCGCGGTGAAGCGCACGCAGCCGCTCTCCACCGTGCAGTTCTCCGGCGCGGTGGCCGACCGCACGTAGAGCGCCAACGTCACGCTGCCCTCGGCGTCGGAGAACACGGCCGAGGCCAGGTAGCCGCCCGAGGTGTCCGGCCCGTGGGCGCTGAAGCGCAGCGGCGGCTCGTTCCGCTCCGAGACCACCGGGTGGATCTCGAAGCCGTCGGGGACGACGTCCGCCGCGGCCAGCCTCGCGGTCAGCTCGGCGGCGTGCCCGGGCGTGGTCGGCGCCGGGGGCACGTCGGTCGGCGTGGTCGTGAGCACGGGGCCCGACGCCGACTCCACAGTGGACCGATCGGTCACGGCGAAGAGCACGCTCGCCCCGATCGCCAGCACGACACCGACGGACAGCACACCGGCCACCGCCCGCCGTTGCGCCACCGCCTTGCGCGCCGACGTCAACACCTCTTCCGGCGAGTGCCGGGGCCCGGTGTCGCCTGCCAGCACCGGCGCGAGCATCCGCCGCACCTCGTCCACGTCGTTCATCACGCCACTCCTCCCTTGTCCAAGGTGCTGCCCAGCTCGCGGCGCAACGCCGCGAGGCCTTTGGCGCACTGGCTCTTGACCGTCCCCTCGCTGCACGCGAGCACCTTCGCCACCTGCGAGACCGACTGGTCCTCCCAGTACCGCAGCACGACGGCCGCGCGTTGCCCCGGTGGCAACGCCGCCAGCGCGCGCTGCACGTCGATGCCGCTCTCGTGCTCGACCTCGTCGGCGGGCAGGTCCGGCGGCTCCGCCACCGGCTTCTCCGAGCCCTTCAGCGGCCGCCGGTGGTCGATCACGGTGCGCACGAGCACCGTGCGCCAGTACGCGTCGACGGAGTCGGCCCGCCGCACGCGTGACCACGAGCGGTACAGCTTGAGCAACGTGGCCTGCGCCAGGTCCTCCGCCAGGTGCCAGTCGGCGCACAGCAGGAACGCCGTCCGCCGCACGTGGCGGTGCTTCGCGCGCACGAACTCGACGAACTCGGCGTCTTTGTCCTTCACCCGTCCACCCCCTCTCCCAGGACGACGAGACGGCGTCGGCGTTCGGTTGCCCTCGACCCGTTCGGCGGGACCGGGCCACGCGAATGGTCGTGCCGGTCCGACGGCCGGCGGTGGGACGATCGACTGGCCGCCGCCGCTGTCGTCGAAGGGGGTTTCGTGATGAGCTCCGGGGTCCTGACCGCCATCGCCGCCCTCGCGCCGCGGTTGACCGCTGCCGCCGCGCGGGCCGAGGAGGAGCGCCAGGTCTCCGGCGACACCGTGGCGGCCATGCGGGACGCGGGCACGTTCCGCGTCACGCGGCCCGCGCGGTACGGCGGCGGGGAGGGATCGATCCGCACGCACCTGGACGTGTCGGCGGCGGTGGCCGAGCTCGACGGTGGCGCGGGCTGGTGCACGGCGCTGTGGAACGGCAGCAACTGGATCACCTCCCTGTTCCCCGAGCAGGCTCAGGACGACGTGTGGGGCGCCGATCCCGAAGCCCTGGTCGCCGGGACGCTGATGCCGAGCGGGCCGGTCGAGCGCGTGGCGGGCGGCTACCGGCTCAGCGGCGAGTGGACCTACGCCTCCGGCATCGGGCACGCGTCGTGGGGGCTGGCGGCGGCCGTGCTGGACGGCAACCTGGCGTGGACGCTGGTGCCCCGCGAGGACTTCGAGGTCGTGGACGAGTGGCACGTGGCCGGGATGAGGTCCACCGGCAGCAACCGGTTCGTGGTGCGGGACGCGTTCGTGCCCGACCACCGCGTGCTGCGGCTGGAGCGGATGGTGACGGGCGCCAACGTCACGCCCGACACCCCCGTCGCCTACCGCGCCGCGTTCGTGCCGTCGCTCGTGACGATGATCAGCGGCCCGTTGGTCGGGCTGGGCCGTGCGGCCCTGGCGCACGTCATCGCCGCCGCGGCGGACAAGGGCATCGCCTACACCGGCTTCGACCGGCAACGCGACTCGGCCGCGTTCCAGCTCCTCGTCGCCGAGGCCGCCTCGGCGGTGGACAGCGCCGAGCTGCACGCCTACCGCGCCGCCGACCTCCTCGACCGGTACGCCGCCGAGGCCGAGTACCCCTCCGAACTGCTCCGCGCCCGGTGCCGCGCCGACTCCTCCGTGGCCGTCCGCCACGTGACCCGCGCCTTGGAAACGCTGCTGTACGCGCACGGTTCGCGCGGCTTCGCCGACTCCAGCCCGTTGCAGCGGATGTGGCGTGACGCGAACGTGGCCGCGCGCCACGGCATGCTCCTCCCCCAGGTGAACCTGGAGATCTACGGCGCGACCCTGGTGGGCGCGGAGACCACCATCAGCCCGTTCGTGTGATCAGAGGACTCGGATCACGTGCTTCCCGCGCACCCCGCCGGCTTCCAGCGCACGGTGGGCCTCGGCGATCCCGGCCACCGGGTGGACGGCCTCGACCACGGGTCGGACCGCGCCGCCCTCGACGAGCGCCGTGAGGTCGGCGAACAGATCGGTCCCGGGGTTGCCGCTGAAGAAGCGGACGCGGCGCGGGCCGAACACCGCGGACGCGAGGAGGTAGCCGACGTCGGCGGCGGAGCGGAACGCGATGCCGACCATGCGGCCACCGGGCCCGAGCAGGCGGCGGTACGCGCGCGGCGTGCCACCGTACGTGTCGAGGACGACGTCGAAGCGGCCGAGGTCGGCGGGATCGGTGCGGTAGTCGATCGCCTCGTCCGCGCCCAGCTCTCGGACGAAGTCGAAGGCGCCCTTGCCCGCCAGGGCGGTGACGTGCGCGCCGTAGGCCTTGCCCACCTGCACCGCGACGCTGCCCACTCCCCCGCTCGCGCCGCGCACGAGGAGGCGTTCGCCCCGGCGCAGCTTCGCCTTGTCGCGCAGGGCGGTGATGGCGGTCGTGCCGACGCCCGGCAACGCGGCGGCCTGGACCAGGTCGAGGCCGGCGGGGCTGGGCGCGAGTTGGCGCGGGCGCACGACGACGTACTCGGCCACGCTGCCGAACCGGCCACGCGGCAGGCCGCCCCACACGTGCGCGCCCGGCGCGAAGCCGGGCCCGGACACGACCTCGCCCGCGAAGTCGATGCCGACCCGCTTGGGGAACTTCGGGCCGAGCAGGACCTTGAGCTTGCCGGACCGGCCCATCAGCTCGCCACCGTTGACGCTGGCCGCGTGGACCCGCACCAGCACGTGCCCCGGTGGGACCTCCGGGTCGGGCACGACGCCCTCGTACAGGACCTCCGGCGGCCCGTACCGGTCGAACAGCGCTGCGCGCATTCCTCACCCCTCACGGAAGTGGAAGACACCCTCCACTTCGACGCTACCACGACAAACGGAAGGCACCTTCCATTTCAGGTAAAGTGAGAGACGTGCCAGGGAGGACGACTCAGTTGCGCGTGGACGCCAGGCAGAACCGCGAACGCATCGTCGCCTCGGCGAGGGAGACCTTCGCCGCCGACGGCCTGGACGTGTCGATGACCGAGATCGCCCGCCGGGCGGGGGTCGGCGTCGCCACCCTCTACCGCCGCTTCCCGACCAAGGAGGAACTGGTCAGGGAGGTGTTCGCGGAGCAGTTGGAGGCGTGCACGAGCGAGGTCAGCCGGGCGGCGGAGGACCCCGACGCGTGGCGCGGCTTCTGCCGCGTGGTGGAGAAGCTGTGCGAGATGCAGGCCAGGGACCGGGGGTTCAGCGCGGCGTTCCTGACCGCGTTCCCCGACACCGTGCCGGTCGACGAGCTGCGCACGCGGGCCGAGGAGGCGTTCGCCGGGCTGGTGGCCCGCGCCAAGGCGACCGGCAGGCTGCGACCCGACTTCACCCTCGACGACCTGACGCTCGTGCTGATGGCCAACAACGGCCTGGTCACCGAGTCGGTGGACGCGACGGTGGCCGCCTCGCGCCGCCTGGTCGCCTACTTCCTCCAGTCGTTCCAGGCCCGCGACCCGCTGCCGCCGCCGGTGCGCCTCGGCCTGCGCGACGCGCTCGGGTGACGAAACGACCGTCCGAGCCGGGCCCGCCGCGCGAGTTCCACGCGCTCGACGACGCCCTGGGCCTGCTGGACGAGACGGCTGACGCCGCGGACCGCTAACCCTGTTCCTGCTCGACCCGCCGGTTCCACTCGCCCTTGGACGACTGCCAGCCGTCCTCGTCCGCGCCGAGCCTCCAGTAGCCGGAGATCGACATCTGCTCGCGCGGGACGCCCCGCTCCACCTTCAGGTGGCCGCGCAGGTCCTTGACCATGTTCGCCTCGCCGTGCACGAACACCTGGACCACGCCCTCGGGGAACGTCGAGGCCTTCACCGCGTCCACGACGAGTCGTCCGCGCGGACCGCCGTCGCGGTGCAGCCACCGCAGGTCCACCCGACCCGCCGACCGCACGGGCTGCTCGTCGTCGGGCCCGTCGACCTCGACGAACACCTCCGCCCGGGCGCCGGCGGGCAACGCCTCCAGCGCCGCCGCGATGGCGGGCCACGCGCTCTCGTCGCCGGCCATCAGGTGCCAGGCGACGTCCGGGTCGGGCGCGTACCCGCCGCCGGGACCGGCGAAGTGCAGCACGTCACCCGGCTGTGCCTTCGCCGCCCACGGACCGGCGACGCCGACGTCACCATGCGTGACGAAGTCGATCCACAACTCGCCGGCGTCCGCGTCCCACTTGCGCACGGTGTACGTGCGGGTGCGGGGCCACTGGTCGCGGGGCATGGTCGCGCGGATCGCGGCGAGGTCGAACGGCTCGGGGTAGAGCACGTCCTCCAGCGGGAACGCGAGCTTGACGTAGCTGTCGGTGTACGGCCCGACGGCGAAGTCCGCGAGCCCTTCACCGCCGAGGACCACGCGGACCATCCGCGGCGCGATCCACTCGGTGCGCACCACGCGCCCGCTCCTGGCACGGGACCGTTCAGCCATGTCGCGTACTCCTCGGTGATTCCAACGGCGCAACCCGCCTTCACCGTACGTGCCGGTCCACCGCGGCCGACGGAGGCCGCCACCAAGCAGGGCTCCACCGGCACCACCACGACCGTCGACGTGAACGCGCCGGGGCCGCACCGGCCACCACGTGAACTACCGGGGGGTGCCGGCCACCACGTGATCTGCACGGTGTGGCAGGCCAGGCCACCTGCACCGGTCGTACTACTTCTGCAGCGACGTCACGTTCGGGTGACCCGGCGAGCGGGGGTCGGAGCCGGACCGGCCCCCGCTCCACCCGCGGGTCGTTCGGCACGAGGCCGGGCGGTCGGACTCCCGGCCTGGGCCGTGGCACGTCGGGCGGTCGGCTTGCCGCAGCGGGCGGTGGGACGCCGGACGTCCCACCGCCCGAGCGGTCAGCGCACGCTCCACTCCTGCGCGAGCTTGGCGGCCAGGCCGAGGTTCGCCGCGGCGGCGTCCTCGGTCCGTCGCCCGTACCCGCACGCGGCCGCGACGCCGGCCACCGGCATGCCCAGCGCGTCCACGGTGAGCCGCAGCGCTTCGCGGGTCTCCTCGGGGTGGTCCTCGGCCACGACCCCCGCGATGACCTCCACCCCGCGCCGCAGGTGCCGCAGCTCGTCGTAGAACGCGGGGTCGGTGGGCGGCGGGTTGGCGCCGCTGGCCACGGGCAGGTGCACGGTCGGCATCGGCACCCCCTGCCCGGCCAGCACGTCGGCCAGCGCGTTGAGGAACCGCACCGCCGGCCGCAGGTCGGTCGGCGTGAACACCGGCACGTGCTCCAGGTCGCCGTAGCACAGGTGCAGCACCCACCGGGTGCGCGGCGCGGCGCCCAGCACGCCGGCCACCTGCCCGGCGAGCTGGGCGGTCAGCTCCGGCCACGCGGCCGGCGGGGTGAGGTGGTAGGCCACCAGCACGGCGGGCGTCTCCAGCTGGAGCTGCAGCCGGTCGCCCCACCGGGCGACCAGTTCGGTCACCTCGTGCACCACCGCGACCTGCATGGTCGGCAGCCACTCGTGGGCGGCGTCGATCGAGCCGAACGCGAACACCGCCAGGTCGAGCGCGTTGGGGATGCCCACCTGCACGCGCAGGTCTTCACCGTTCCCGGTGACGTGCAAGCGGTCCAGCGCCGCGAACGCCGCGTCCGCCTGCGCGACGCGGGACAGGCCGATCTCCTCCGCGCACAGCTTCTGACCGGCCCGGACGCGGTAGTACGGCATGTCGTCGTAGCCGCGGCTCTCACCGCCGCGCACCTGTTCGAGGGACGGCACGGAGGACATGTGGTGGGTGAGCCAGTCGACGATCCAGCGCGGATCGCGGTCGGACGGCAGGGCGGTGAGCTCGGCGCCGCCCCGGTGCCGCAGGAACCAGTCCATGGCGGTGGCGGGGTCGTCGCACAGGGGACGCGGCAGTGAGCCGACGAGGTGGACGGGGATCGGGTGGTGGTCGTGCTCTCGATCGTGGGATTTCGTAGGTGCTTGTGCGGTCATGAGTGGAGTTCTGCTTTCGAACGACAGAGCGTGAATAACCCGGGAGTGCCGCAGGATCTCCGCGCCTGACTTCCCGGCCTCCGCTCATCGTGACCGCGCCGACCATGCATGTCCACTTAGGATGATCAACAAAATCCGACCGTGCACATCATCCACGCGATAGTGTGACTTTGCCACCGGCAATGGAATTCTGAGTGAGCACAAAACAAGAGGGACGATCACGATTGCCGGCGCGCGTCCGCGATGACGGCGACGCCTTCGGCGATGTCGGTCGGCGTGCTCGCGCCGTAGCCGAGCACCAGTCCGGGCGGCCCGGGCCGTTGCCCGTGCCACGACAACGGCTGCGTCTTCACCCCTCAGGCGAGAACTGCCGCGGCGAGGTCGGTGTCCGACACATCGTCGTCGAAGGTCACCAGCAGGTGCAACCCCGCCGCGGCGCCGTGCACGACCGCATCGGGCAGGTGCCGGTCGATCGCCGCGATCATCGCGTCGCGCCTGCGGCGGTGGCGTCGGCGGACGAACCGCAGGTGCCGTTCCAGTTCCCCGGAGGCCATCATGGCGGCCAGGACGAGTTGGGGCAGCGCCGCATTGCCGAGATCGGCGTACCGCTTCGCTTCGATCACACTGTTTTGATTCGCACCGGGCACGAGCAACCACCCGACGCGCAATGCGGGAGCGAGCACTTTGGACACACTTCCGGCGTAACAAACACGTTCGGGGAGCATTGCTCGCAACGCGGGCACGGGCGGCCGGTCATAACGGTGTTCCGCGTCGTAATCGTCCTCGATGACAAGACCGCCGGCCTCGGCCCACCGCATCAGTTCACGTCGACGCGCGCCGCCGAGCACCACTCCGGTCGGGAACTGGTGCGCCGGCGTCAGCAGGACGGCCGGCGCTCCCCCGGCGCGCAACTCGTCCACCCGGATGCCCTCGCCGTCCACCGGCACGGGTGGTGTGTCGAGGTCCCAGTTGCGCAGGTGCTGTCGCGCGCCGAGCGACCCCGGATCCTCCACGGCGATCTCGGTCACGCCGTCGCGGCGCAGCACCCGGGCGAGCAGCCCGAGCGCTTGGGCGACGCCGGCGACGATCACCACCTCGTCCGGGTCCACGCGGACGCCCCGGTAGCGGGCGAGCCAGTGCGCGACCTCGTGCCGCAACGCCGGCGTGCCGCGCGGGTCGCCGTAGCCGAAGTCCGACGCCGACAAGGTGCGGAGCACGGCACGTTCGGCGCGCAGCCAGGCGGCACGCGGGAACGCGGTCAGGTCCGGCACACCGGGCGACAGGTCGATCCGCGCGGGGACACCGCGCAGGGCATCGAACGCGTCCGCGCCGGGCGGCCGTGCGAACACACCGCCGTCGATCGGCCGACCCACCACCGCACCACTGCCAACCGGCCGACCTACCACACCGCCGCCGTAAACCGGCCGACCCGCCACCCCACCGCCGTCGACCAGCCGGACGCCGCCCGCGACCGGCGACCTGGCCGGCACTCCCCCGGCACCCGACCCACCCGCGCCCCGCACTCCACCAGCGCCCGCCTCGCCTTCGCCCCGCACTCCCCCGATGTCCGACCGGCCCGCACCCGATTGCCGCGCGTCCCCTCCCCCAGCGCCCCGCACACCACCCACAGCCCGCGCACCACCCACAGCCCGCGCACCACCCACAGCCCGCGCACCACCCACCCGAGGCGAGACCGCGTGGGGCGCGGCCACCACCACGGTGCCCGCCCGGCCCCGTCCGCTGACGTGGCCGTCCTCGGCGAGCCGTTGGTACGCCTCGGTGACCACCCCGCGCGAGACCCGCAACTCGCCCGCCAGCACCCGGGTCGCGGGCAGCCGACTCCCGACCGGCAGCCGTCCGTCCGCGATCGCCTCCCGGAGCCGCCGGGCCAGCCAGTCGGCCCGCCCTCCCACCGGCGCGTCGCCGATGTCGAGTTGCAGGAAGTCCGATCCCGTCGTTATGGACCTGTCGACCTGACCTGGATTGGACCTGTTCACCGGACCAGTCTGTCACCAGGGTGGACGCCATGATCCGCTCCACGACCGGGCGCGCCCGGTGACCGCCGACTTCCTGCTGACGTCCCTCGTCATCGTCGCCACACCCGGCACCGGCGTGCTCTACACGACCTCGGCCGGCCTCACCGGTGGCGTGCGCGTCGCCGCCGTGGCCGCGGTGGGCTGCACGTTGGGCATCGTGCCGCACGTGCTGGCCGCGCTCACCGGGCTGGCCGCGCTGCTCAACACCAGCACGCCCGCGTTCCAGGTCCTCAAGTACCTCGGCGTCGCCTACCTCTTCTACCTGGCGTGGAGCACGATCCGCGACAAGACCGCGCTTGCCGTCGACCCCGCCGCACCGCACCGCTCGTCGGCACGGGTGATCGCGTCCGGCGTCATGGTGAACCTGCTCAACCCGAAGCTGACGATCTTCTTCTTCGCCTTCCTGCCGCAGTTCGTGCGCCCGGACGAACCGGCCGCCGTCCCGCGCATGGTCGAGCTGAGCACGGCGTTCATGGCGCTCACGTTCGTCGTGTTCGTCGGCTACGGCTGGTCCGCCGCCGCCGTCCGCGACCACATCATCCGCCGCCCCCGCGTGCAGACGTGGATCCGGCGGGGCTTCGCGGGCGCCTTCGTCGCGCTCGGCGCCATGCTCGCGTTCACGTGACCCGCGGGCCTGCACGCGGGGCTCCTGCCGGACTACTAGGCTCCCCGCATGGCCAGGTACTTCGACGTGCACCCGGTGAACCCGCAGCGGAGGTCCATCGACCAGGCGGTGGAGCTGATCAAGTCCGACGGCCTGGTCGCCTACCCGACCGACTCCTGCTACGCGCTCGGCTGCCGGCTCGGCAACAAGGCGGGCCTGGACCGGATCCGGCAGATCCGGCACCTGGACGACCGGCACCACTTCACGCTCATGTGCCGCGACTTCTCCCAGCTCGGGCAGTTCGTGCACGTGGACAACGCGGTCTTCCGGGCGATCAAGGCGGCGACGCCGGGCAGCTACACGTTCATCCTCCCGGCGACCACCGAGGTGCCGCGCCGGCTGATGCACGCGAAGAAGAAGACGGTGGGCGCCCGCATCCCCGACCACCCGGTCGCGCAGGCCCTGCTGGACCAGCTCGGCGAACCGCTGCTGTCCAGCACGCTCCTGCTGCCCGACCAGGAGGAACCGCTGGTCCACGGCTGGGACATCAAGGAACGGCTGGACCACGTGGTCGACGCCGTGCTGGACGCGGGCGACTGCGGCACCGTGCCGACCACCGTCGTCGACTTCTCCCAGGGCGAGCCCGAGATCATCCGGCACGGCGCGGGCGATCCCTCCCGCTTCGAATAGGACCCGCGAACGGACCAGGACTTTTGCGCCGGTCAGAGGTATGGGAGCGTTCCCAGAACGGATAGCTTCCTGCTGCCCCCTCAGCGCAGAAGGAGCTACCCGTGCGGAAAAGGTTGTCCACGGCGGTCCTCGCCGTCCTGCTGTCGGTCGTCGCCCTGCCCGTCGCGGACGCCGCCGGCCCCGGTCAGGCCGACCACCGGCTGAAGTCCTGCGCCCGCGCCGACCTGCTGTTCTGCGAGGACTTCCAGCACGTGCCGACCGGCGCGGGCACCAGCCTCAAGTGGGGCGTGGACACCCGCAACGGCTCGCTGGAGGTCGAACGCGACCGGCGCGGCCAGAAGGTGCTGCACGTGCGGGCCGAGGGCAACGGCCGGGCGTTCCTCAAGGTCGACGACTTCGCCGCGCCGGGCAACAGCTTCTACGGCCGGGTCCGGGTCCGCGTCGAGGCGTTCCCGGACGCGCCGGACTGGGCGCACTACACGTTGATCGAGGCCACGGGTGACGGCCCGGAGGTCGTGCGCCCGCTGGGCGGGCAGTACGTGCCCACGCTGGACAAGGCGTTGTGGGGCGTCGGCGCGGACGGCGGCCCGACCGGCGACTGGACGAACTGGCGCGAGTCGGCGCCGTCGAAGGCAGGCGTCTGGCAGTGCGTCGAGTGGCGGATGGACGCCTCCGACAACCGGATCACGCTGTGGTTCGACGGCAAGCCGAACCCGGACCTGACCGTCTCGACCCGCGAGCACGGCGGCAACCAGGTCGACTTCCTGTTCCCGAGGTTCGACACGGTCAAGCTGGGCTGGCAGCTCTACCAGCCCAACGAGGGCAGCTACGACATCTGGTTGGACGACATCGCGCTGGGCGCCGACCGCATCGGCTGCTAGCGGACCCGGGCCCGAGTTCGCGGCCTGCCCGGGACACCGGGCCGGCCGCGGCGGGCACGGGGCGGGGGCGGTCGCGGGT